>JAGAUC010000096.1 GCA_017621015.1 Clostridia bacterium
AGCGTGCCCTCAGAGCCAATGAAGATCTGATTAAGGTCAGGTCCTGCCGCGTGCTTGGGTGCGGGCGAGGTGGTGATGATGTCACCGTTGGGAAGCACGACCTCCATCTGAAGCACCATATCGTCGATCTTGCCGTACTTGGTCGAGCAAACGCCGATGCCTCTGTGTGCAAGGAAGCCGCCCACGGTCGAGCAGGTCAGCGACGAAGGATAGTGCATGGTGGCCTTGCCCACCTCGTTGGCCGCCCACTCCACGTGCTTGTAGATGGCGCCCGTGCCACACTCGATATACATACCCTTGGTATTGACCTCATAGATCTGGTTCATACGCTTAGTGTCCAGCAGAATACCACCGCAAACCGGGATAGCGCCGCCCTGCGTACCGCCACCGGCACCCCAAGTGGTAACAGGAAGCTTATAGTAGTTGGCGATCTTGACTACCTTGGAGACCTCCGTGGCATCCTTGGGGCAAACGATAAAGTCCGCCTCGGGCATACGGCAGCCTCTGTCCGCCCACATGCGGGACAGCCAGTAGTAGTCTACGCTGTGTGTAACCTTGTCGATCGAGCGAACCGAGCAATTGTCAACGCCCACGGCGTCCTCAAGCTCGGTCAGGATCATCGAAAACAAAAAATCGTTCATTTTGACCTGCATGAAAAAAATCCTCCTAAAATCTTATAATAATACAAATTCATTTTAGCATACCTCCTCGCTAAATTCAAGCAAAGTTGAAATTTTTTTTTGAAATCTTGACAAAATTCAAAAAAAATAGTACAATAAATGAAAATAATTTTCATTTGGAGCATCAAAATGGAATCCATCGTTCACAAGATCCGCTTTTTGCAGGATTCAATGGGTCCTGCCGAGAAAAGAATAGCCGATTACATCCTTTCGCACACCGGAGAGATCCTTCCGCTGTCCATCTCCACGCTGGCAAGCGCCTGCGGCTGCGGAGACGCCACGGTGGTGCGCTTTGCACGCCGTCTGGGGCTTGAGGGCTACCAGGAAATGAAGCTGCGCCTGGCCGCCGAGCTCAGCGCCACCTCCACACTTAGCGCCGAGATCCAACGGCAGGACAGCTGCCTTGAGATCTTCCGCAAGCGTATGGGCGAGATCCAAAGCTCGCTGGCCGCCACCGAATCGGTGCTTGACCCCGAGGCGCTGGACAAGGCAGCCAAGGCCATTATGCGCTCAGAGCGTATCGTCATCTTTGGCCTTGGCAATTCCGCCGCCATCGCGCAGGACGCCGCTCACAAATTTCTGCGTCTCGGGCTCTGTGCTCAAAGCGTGTGTGATAACCATATGCAGGCCATCGTCGCCTCACACCTGAGGCGCGGAAGCGTGGCTGTGGGCATCTCGCATTCGGGCGCGTCGAGGGACATTGTGGAGGCGCTTCGCCTTTGCAAGATCTGCGGCGCGACTACCGTTGCCATCACCAACTACGGCGAGGCACCCATCGTAGAGGCCTCAGACATTGCGCTGTTTACCAAGTCCGACGAGACCGAGCACTCCATCCTCGCGATGAGCTCGCGCATCGCTCAGCTCGCCATCTTCGACAGCATCTACACCTACATCGTCCTTAACTCGGACAAGGCCGCAAGACAGGCCATCGCCAACACCGAGTTTGCTCTGCAAAACAAAAAATACTGATTCCCTTATTTTCCTCCTTAAACGGAGGATACTAAAAGAAATTGAAGTTTATAGGGGAGACGCGCTCCCGCGGGGCCACCTTTTGAAAAAGGTGGACGAAAACTTTTGCACAGGGCAAAATGGGTATGCCATTTGCACCAAACGAACGATAACGCGAAAACAATGTGTGGTCCACTCACCGAGTCATTTTGAGACCTTCTCACGCGTGAGAAGGTCTCGGGCGCGCAAGGCCTGCAAGCCGAAAAGAGAGCA
>JAGAUC010000097.1 GCA_017621015.1 Clostridia bacterium
CATTTTTGGTACAGAATGGGTGTGGTAAAAACGTGATCGCACACCTCGTACAAGCGTTTTTCATACCGCTTTCTTTTTTTGTACTGCCCCTTGGGATAGGCCTCGTTATCGGTCAGAGGATCCACCTGCAAAAGGGCAATTTTTGACGGGATACCGCTCTTTTTCTTATATCTGATCGCCGCCTCAATGGCGCTGTAGTAGGCACACACACCGAGAATGACGTCATAATCCTCAAGGGCATATTTGTCCATCGCGCGCACAAGCGGCCTTACCTCCTCCTCGTGATACGCTCCCTTGCGCCACCAGCACGGAAGCCGTCTCAAAACGCGCAGATAAAGATCGCCGATCCGCTTGCGAATGCCTTTTGGCCCGGGCACGGCGTTCTCCGCGCAGTAGACCGTCTGCAGCAGCTCGGGAGCGGCTACCTGCGCGTTCTTTTGTCTCAACGTCAGACCGTCCACCGTATGCCCCTGCTCTCTCAGTGCCCCGGCAAGCTTTCCGATCAAATTGGCCGTTGCGCTGTTTTCGGGGGGGAGTGTCAGGGAAAGAATCAAAATTTTCATACTGTCTCCTCTTCCAAGCAGATCATTCCTCGTTTTGGGGCTCTCCGTAAAGCAGGGCTTCGTGCTCCCGGATCTGCTCCTCGCTGAATCTCGGGAAAATCTTGCTCGGAGAAACGTAAATACTGTAGGGCGGCACGTCCTTGGTAACCACGGCTCCCGCCGCCACGACAGAGCCCTTTCCAATGGTTACGCCCTTCAAAATGATAGCGCGCAAGCCGATCCAGACGTCATCCTCGATCACCACGTCCTGGTCATTTTCGGGAAGCTTTTCCTTGACGTCAAACATATATTTTCCAAGCACGTCGATTCTGTGGTTGCCCGTCACGATTGCCACCTCATCGCCAAACATCACCTTATTGCCGATGATGATCCTTGCGTTTGTGGTCAAAAAGCAGGCGTGCGGGCCAATATACACGTCATCACCCACGTACACGTTTGCCTCGGTCACAAAGCGGCATTTTTCTCCAATGCTCACGTTCTTGCCGCAAGCACCAAAGCGCGATTGCTGATATTTGGATACCACCCGATGCTGCCATCTGGCGCGAAGGCTGTTTTTTATTCTCAGCAAGAAAAACAAAAATCTCATAGATTCTCCTCTCTCACGTTGTTGTCACAGTAAGAAGATCATAAAGCCATACGACAGGAAGGCCGACAGGCTGAACGTATAAAACAACGTCAACACCTTGACGGTGATCCGCATCGCGCTCGCTCGGTCACGCGTTTTCCGAAAATCACCCAGGGCCTTTCCAAAGGTGATGATGCACGGGATATACACCAAGAGCAGGCCCACAAAACCCACGCTCATCAGAATGTCGATGTTGGTGTTATGTGCGGCCGCATCCCAGGACATCTGCGCGAAATTCTTTTCGATGCCGTAAATATTGGACACGTTACCGCCAAAGAACTGAGCCACGACCCCCTGCTTGTGGAAAAAGTATTCCATATAGCCGTCCCAGATCTCGGTACGCAGCGAGGTTGCCTGAGAAAAATCGCCCGAGGCAAAGGAATAATACTGACTCAGCAAACGATCCAGATTCAGTCCGAACGGCTCCTTTTCGGCCAGAAAGATCAGGACGGACTCCAGATTCATAAACAAAAGAATGATGACCAGCGCCGCCGCCGTTACCGCGAAGAATCGGATAAAGGAGCTTTTTTGCAAAACCACGATCAAAACCGCCATAATGCACAGGGCAACGATGGCCGTCGTGCTGACCGTTCTCAGAATCACATACAAAAGGAAGATTGCACCAAGGACCTTGACCGCCTTACTTTTAATAAGATCGGTAAACCAAAGCGCCGCAAAGCCGATAACAAATTTAAATCCCATGGTATTGGGGTCAGTCGACGTGCCGCAGAAGCGGAGCATCAAATCACCGTCTGCCGATACCACGCGCGAATTGCCCTGCAAAATACCGTAAACACCCGCCGCGATGGCAAACAGCGCAAAGCCAAACATGGCGCGTCGGAAAAACTCGGCATCCTGCATCTTATAGCAGGTAAAGCACGCCATAAACATGGTCAGCACGCAGATGGCAATGGAGATCGCACCGGGAAGCGCTTCCCTGAGATTCATGACCACGGAAATAGCCAAGACAAAGAATATCGGCACAAAACGATGGAAGGTTATCCGCACCCGCCTGTGCTCCAGGAGCAGCTTTACGACCGAGATCAAAAGCAGGATCTTAAAGATCGTATAGTTGGTAAAGTAGAAGAAAATGGTATTTTCAAAGATCGACAATGGAACGAACAGGATCCAGAAATCCTCCTTATCGATCAGAAACAGAGCCACGCCCATCCACGCCGTTGCAACCAAATAATCGTAGATTGTGATATGCCCGACAAACGCCGACAAAAACGCCAAAAGTGCCACCAGCTTGATGTGAAGTGAGGCCTTGATATACCGTTTTTCGGGCATAAGGCTTACCGTATTGTTTTCATTCACCATTGTGTACCTCGTTCATGTTTGCTTTGGGATGCTGCAAGGGGCTATTCCTCGCAGATCTCCTCGATCATCGAAACAAAATCGTCGCAGCTTGCGTAAGAGGACGTATCCCTCTCTTTTAAAAACTCTCTGTAATCGGAAAGACACGCGGGATTGCGGAGCAACTCGGCAAGTCCCCCATAGACGCCCTCCTCGGTATTGGCAACGATCCTGCCGTTCCTTCCGTCCTCCACCTGCTCCCGTGCGGCGCCGTAATCGGTCACCAGCACGGGCACGCCCAATGCAAGTGCCTCGTCCACGACCATCGGAAAGCCCTCGTAATACGAGCAAAGAAGGAAGACGTCTGCCGCCGCCACGTAAGGAAACGGGTTGCTTTTGGCACCCAGCATCTCCACCTCTTTTTCAAGGCCGTATTCGCGGATCAATTCGCGCACGCTTTCGCGGTTTTCCCCGTCGCCGACAATGAGCCAGCGGAAGGTAAGCCCCTCGTCCTTCAGGCGCTTCATCGCCCTCAGCGTTCGCTCGTAAGCCTTGGAAACGTTTTGAATGCGCGCAACGGTGATCAGATTCATTACGTCATGATCCAAGGTGACTGTCTGCTCCAAGGATTTCCGAGAGACGTCCTCCTCGATCAGCTTATTGTATATACAACGGCATTTGGCGGCGTGCTCGGGAAAGCTTTCGGCCAACGCCTGGCGTCCCGCACGGGAAACCGCGACCACGCGATCGACCTTGGCCACCATGTCCGCATCGTATTTCTTGGCAAAGCCGGCCTGCACGTAATTCGGATGGATCCACGCCACCTTGTGTTCGGCCAGAATTCGGTCGGCAAGCAAATAGTTGGTAAACATCTCACACCAGGAGATCACCACGTCGAACTCTCGGCGAAGATCCAGGGGCTTTCCGGCCCGACGCGCCTGGCGAAGCTCGTATCTCTGAACCAACGAAACCCGACGGGGCACCGAAATCTTCTTTTTTCTTTCCGTGCGCATAATGAGCTTGATCTGCATCCACGCAAGGGGAGATCGGGAAGAGCACACGTCTGA
>JAGAUC010000098.1 GCA_017621015.1 Clostridia bacterium
AGGGCATGGTCAAGCTCTCCCGCGGCTCCATCGAGCTTGTCGACAAGGCAAAGCTTGAGGCGCTTGACGAGAAGTAAGAGCTTACAGAAGCGCGAGGATCTCCTCCTTGGTGCGCGCGCCCACCGCTTGATTGACGATCTCGCCGTCCTTCATCACGACAAGCGTTGGGATGCTCATGACGCCAAATCGCTCGGCAAGCTCGGGGTTTTCATCCACGTTGACCTTGCAGACCTTGATATCCGAGCGCTCCTCGGCGATCTCCTCCACAAGCGGCACGACCATGCGGCAGGGGCCGCACCAGGGTGCCCAGAAGTCAACCAGCACCTTGCGGTCGGAATTTAAGACCTCGTTTTGAAAATTGTGATTACCAATATTGATAGCTGACATATTTTTGTCCTCCTTTTTTCTTTTGTGGCCTTATTATACCACGTTTAACGGGACAGTTCTGTGATTTTGTCACATAACAAATAATGGAAACGGCAACAGAGTCGGCGTCCTTCGGACGCCGACTCTGTTGTTTATTCCTTAGTCACTTCCATTTTCAAAATATCAAGAAACGGTTTGATCTCATAAGGCGGAACCAAGATCTCAAAGGGCGTTCCCTCCTCCCGAAAACGAATGGAATAGTATCCGTTCATCGAATATTCCTCCTCGTGTTCGCCTACCTGCCGCTTTGTAATGCCATACTGCACATACGGCGCACTGTCATACTCCTCGTCCTTCATCCAATCGCTGAAGGTTATGGTATCCCCAAGCTTGACCACCGCCTCAATGCGATCGATCGGCACACCGATCACAGCATCTATGTAATACAAGCAAAGCTTGCCGTTCTCCTCAAATATTTCCACTTCATCAAGGTCATAGGGCTCGTCGAAAGTAGAGTTCTTTTCGTAGAACTGCCAAAAAAGCTCCACCTTTCTCGCATCGCGCGGCACTCTCAGCTCACGTTTGGATATTTCGTTCAGACGGCCAAGCTCGTCGTCTATCGCGTCCGGCGAATCGTTTTTGCCCTCTTTCTTGCCAAACACGACCTTGAGCACCAAAAAAACGACTGAAAGGGCAAGAAAGAGGATCGTCGTCGCCAGAAGTGCCTCAGACAAGACCTTGCTTTCCAGATATTCGATCAGCGTCATAAGGCCGCATAATAGACCGCCCAGTAAAAACAAAACGAAAAAGATGTTCATCACACTATGAACGCCGATCACACTTTTCAGTAGCGATTTTCTCCATTTCTCGTTCAGCGCCTCTCTCTCGGCCGCGACCGCTGCGCTCTCGCGCCGCAGGATAAATTCCTCGCGATCGATCACCACGTCGTCCTTTTCTGAATCTAAATCTACTCTGAATAAATTTTCTCTTTCCATCTCTTATCTTCCTTTCTTTTGGCAAAGGCATCTTAGCCTGCGCCTTTGAATTTCATACTTTACGATCGCCACCACCGTACAGATATACGAACCCGCTGTCACTTGTTCTTTTTAGTGCTTTTTGCGCTTGCCTCCCTCGCAAGGTCATACCTTGCTTCGTAAGGCAAACACAAAAATCAAATAAAAATAACGGCGTGACAGTTCAAAGAATTTATAAAAGAGCAGATTTTGTGTAAGGCGAGGAAAAAAGCCGATGGAATATGAGAATATTTCGAGGCTTTTTGACGAAGAATGGCGCAAAATATGCCTTTTATAAACGGGTTCGTATACCTGCTGTCACCCTAAACAAAGCTCATTTAAAAATGTCCATCCATTATACCGTGTTTTTTACACAAAGTGGAGACCCTCACACTCGCCTGCCTCGCTCAAGCCTTGCCGCCACGCCATCTGCGATGCACTCCACCGCACGATCTGCGCGGCAAAGCTTAAAGAGATACGCGCGTCCGATGGAAAGAAGCGAGAATATAAAATACCAAAGTAGCGCCGACGCCACAAGCGACACCGACATCCAAAGGGGCGACTTGTCGGCAATGGCGGGAAAGAGATCCCAAAAATCATCGAGATACCACACCGCCGAGCAAACGTGGATCACGAAAACACCCCACGTTGCCCGTCCAAATTCGGACAGAATTCGGCGCACCGCTTTCCCGTTTATTTTGAGCTGCATAAAGAAAAGCAACAGCATAAGTGACATGACGACCATGCAAGGCGAGAGATAGCTGATCAGCATCTCGCGGTTTTCATACCACGCAGAGACACTTTCCATCTGCCCCGCCAAAAGACGCTCCTCCGGAACGATTTTGGCCAAAAAGGCAATCCCGCACGAAATAAAAAACACAGGCAACGTAACGTACCATTTGGCCCACCGCGGTGCGCCGTAAATGCGGAAATAGGCACCCATCACATACAAACAGATCAGCCACATCGCAGAATATCCGCCGCTAAGCGCATAGTTATCCTGCCCGTCGATCAGACGGAAAAGGGTTGGCATTTGCAAAAGCACGATCACGACAATATGCTGCCACTGCCGGGTCGCGTGCAAACCATGGTTGATCAGCAGCATGAGCGGATACATGAAAAAATACGCGCAAAGATACCAAAGCTCACGCTTTGCCAACGGGAAAAACCCGTTGAGCCACCATTCGCGCGTGATGGTAAAGCCGTCGGAAAGCAACGGCGTAACGATATTCAAAAACGTGATCAAAAAGACCGTTTCCAGCCAAAGATGGACAAAGCGACGGAATTTGAAGCCGGCGTTTACGTTGGCAAAGCCCGAAATGAGCGCATAACAGTTGACCGAGCAATAGGTGAGCACCTGCACAAAGACCGCGATCTTGTATTGCGCCGAAAGCGGCTCGGTGGCGGACAGAACGCCCCCGCGGCCCACAATATGAAGCAATACCACCAACAGCATCGAAACCACGCGAAAAAGCTCCACGCCCATGTTGCGCCCAACGGAGCGTACACACTCACCGCCACTGCTTTCCACTCGTGTTTTGTCTTCCAAAGCGTTCATAAACCTCTCCCTTCCTTGCTGTCACTCCATTATATCACAACCCCCCTGAAAATTCAATGAAAACTTTCAACCAGAGAGAAAAAGGGACAAAAAAATAGGCAAAAACAAAAAGCGTTGCAAAATCTTCTCGTCTTAAACCGGATGACCCGCTCGCCAAGGCTCGCTCATAACTTGCTTTGCAAGTTACCCCTACCGCGCAAAGCGCACATCACTTCCGAAGGAAACATCACGTTCCGCTTGCGGAACACATCGTTCAAAAAAGCCTAACGCAATTGCGTTAGGCTTTTTTGTGCCCTCATAGGACAAAATGGCAACTCAGATATTTATGCCCTCTGTTTCCCATACTTCTCTAAAAGATGCTTGCCGATCTCCTCAAAGAGAAGCAGGTGCGAGCGATAGATCTCGTCATACGAGTAGATCACGTTACCGTGGTCGCAAAGACCCTGGTTGGACTCATAGGTGATCACCGTGCCGCCGCACAGATGATGCATGGCCGAGCAAAGCATAAAGCCTGCGCCAAAGCCGCTACCCTTATAGATCTCATAGCGCACGTCCTCGCCGTCACAGCGCTCCTTGAGGCTACGACTTACCTTCACCGCCTCGTCAAGTGAAGCCTTGGTGGTATAGTTATACGGCACAAGACAGCTGGTGGCGTTGCTTCCGCCGTGAAGAAGCACTGAAAAATCGGGTGCTTCCTTTCGGCATATCTCGAAAAGCGCCTGCGTTTCGTTTGATACGTGATTGGTGAAATAATCCTCGTGCATCATATTGATACCGTCATCGGTAAAATACGCCCCCAGAAAATCCGAGGCATCTTTAATGGGGTGGACGGTCTTACAGCCCGGCCATCCGCAGAGCGTGCCGTCCTTCCATGTGCCTTGATTGTAATATCTGAGATCATAGAAGGTCTTTCCGACAAATGAGCGAAACGGAACGCGGCTTCTGCCGTCAGGATTGCTGATCGGCACCAAAATAAGATGCAAGCGATTCATCACCGCAAGCAGCTCGGGGTGCTCCTCACCGCGATAATCGGTTCCCGTCTCCATCAATTTGATGAGATTGAGAATGGCTACCGTCCCCTCAAATTCGCCGCCGTGGATCGCGCCATCAATGAGCAAGGTGGGGGTGTAATCCGCCCCCGATTTATCCGCATAATATTTACTGCTGTTTGCACCCAGCGAGCTGCAAAGATTGGCGGTGCCAAGCTTTACGTTCGAGCATCCGTACTCCACTTGATAAATGGGTCTGCCGCCCGCCGAGGTGGCTATGGTGCTGACCTTACCGCGCCTCACCAGCTTCAAGGTCTCCTCCACGTCCTCAAGGCTGGATCTCCAATAATCCGGCATTTTTTCAAGAACCACGTCAAGTCCGCGGCCGTTTGCCGCACTAAAGTTCAGGTGAAGCGTGGTCTTTCCGTTCTCGCAAGACACACGAATGCGCTCGTGACAAGTCACAATGCCCCACTCACCGTCTAAGGTCAGCGTTGCCTCCGAAAGTTCTCGCGTAGGATCGCTCACCTTGATTTCCATGCAATTTTCGCCCTTTGGCATGGTCATGACAAGCATGGGCTTATCCACCGAAAAGGCCTCGACCGCGCCTGCCTCATGGAACACATAGCCCACAATGTCCTTCTCTACCTCACGTACCGCCTGAAGCGCGGCCGTGTTGGAGAGGATCTCTATGTTGGGCTTTTGGGCGTAAGCATCCAATGTGTCGGGTGTGGCATAAGGAACAACAACGTAGGCATAGCTTGCGTCCACAGGGTTCTCGCCATGCTCGATGCGAACCTCAAAGAAGGGCTGCTCGGCCTCTTCCCAGCGAATTCCCTCCTCCAGATTGTTGCCAAATACACCCGACTCCTCGTCGGAGGTGCTGATATAACGTCTGACAAGAACATTAGCGCCTTCGGGGAAGTAAAAACCGGCGTGTCCCTCCATACATACCCATTTCGGATCGGTATAGCGTTTCTCGTAAATATCTTTTCCGAGCACCTCACCTTTCTCTCCCGCGCCCACGCTCTGACCGAAGCGGTCCTCGTTTACAAGACGGCGATGCTCTACCGTAGTGTCAACGGGTGAATTCATCGTGGAGTTTATCCCTGCGCCAAGCGCCACGATCTCCTTATCAAAGCAGAACCATGCCTTTTTGGCGTGCAGATCGTTATCGTGCGGCGCAAGACCCATGCCGTAGCCGTTGTCCACCGTGTAGTCCTCGCCCTCAAAATGATAGCTTTCAAAATCCATCGCGCACATCAGATAGCGATCGCGAAGGCTCATGCTGCCCGCAAAGCTCTTGGACGAATGCCAAGCAAAACGCCCCGTGATATGACGGATCGCGCGCTCCCGTCTGTCCTCGGTGGTGCCGGGAAGATGGTAGGCAATTTCTCTGTTTTTATAAATAAAGTTGACCCCGTCATATTGATGGCGGTCATAATCGGTATACAGATACACCGCGCCGTCACCCATATGCCAGCCTGTCATATTCTGCTCGTTGATGCACTCGTAAGCCGCCTCGCGCTTGGAGGAATAGGAGAACGCCGCCGCACAGTCGTTTCTGTGCCATGCCGCGCGGTCGCCCGTAAACCAAGCGTGCGCGTATTCATAGGTCGCCTTAGCGGGCGAAATGGGCTCGGCAAGAATTTTATCCAGCTCCGCACAGTTGCAAATAAAGCCGCGGTCCTTCATATGCGCCACCATTTCGGGCTTGTCGGCATGACGGCGGATCATATCGCGGATATAGTTGTCCTCATCCTCGCCAAACAGACCGATCATCAGCATCATGCGCACCAAAATCCACGCACCCATATACATTTCCGAGGTCGAGACAAAGCGACCGTTGAGCGCCAGCATGGCCTGCCCCTTATACATCGCAGGCTCGTACATATATTTGACGTTGTTGAACCAACCGTAGAACTTGGGGTTAAGGAAAGCAAGTCCCGTGCCCGAAAGCGCGGCGTTGACACGCATCATGCGGTCAAGATTGTGCGCGCCGTAGCAAATATTATACGGAAAGCCGTGCCACCAATGCGTGTAGTCCACGCGCGGCCCGTCTCCCTTTTCGGTAAGGCCCAGATACATATCGTAATCGGCATAGACCGCGTACATTCTCTCGGGATCCTCAATCGTCAGCGCCACCTTGGCGTAGATGGCGGTGCGTCCCTGCACCGTGGAGCGATCCTCGCCGTTCAGCATAAAGGTCGAGAGCCATTCCCACGTTTTGAAGATCTTGCGCTTATCCTCCAGCGTAAAGGCCACGCGGTCAAGCTCGGGATCCTCCATAATAAAGAGCACGTCGGTCAGATTTTCGGCAAACGCCGTAAACCAATGGTACCAGTTAAAGAGCTTGGCCGAGCGCCAGCCCGTTCCCTCTACAATATCTTCGCCGTACATATTGTAGTACAGCCACCACACCGCGTCCACGATGTCGCGGTAAAGCTCCTCGTTGTGATAATATTCACTGCCGCAGGTACCCCAACCCTTTGCCAAGTCGGCAAGTGCCAAAGATTGATGCATCAGATCCGCCGACTCGGTAGGCGCACTGTCGCCCCAGAGGATCACGCGATCCTCGTTTTTATTGAGCGTTTCCCATTTTTCACGACAGCGTGCGCTTACGTCGTTGATCTTTTGCGCAATGGCAGGGACCGACATATCGTTGAGCGCAGGAGTTCCCACCAAAAAGCGTCGCCAATTGAGGCGCGCCGCGCGATAGTCCTCGCTCTTGCATTTGGTAGGGTCATAAAGACCGCACACAAGGTATGCACCTGCGTTTGCAAGCTTGCCGTCACTGTCAAGCGCCTTGATGTGCTCGGCGTTGCCAATCACGGTCAGGCGGTTTTCGTAATAGCTCCCCACCTCATAGCCAAAAAGGCTTGCCGTCTCTACAAGCGGCAAATATAGCATTCCCCTTCGGCTGATCGGGGCAATCGAAAGCGCACGAGCCGTCCCGTCAAGGCTTGCTTCACGTCTTCCCGACTCCACCTCAAGCGTTTTCCCATTTACACAGAGATTTCCCTTCTGTTCGTCTCCCTCAAATTCGCCGCCGAGGAAGCGCGTGAAAAAGAGTGTGGGAACCAGCGACTCGCCGCCAATCCCGACGGTCTTGAGTGTTCTGTCCTTTTCATCATAAGGCGTGATCTTGCCGTCTGCACAAACGTTTCCCGAATACAGAAAGACCGCAGTCATTCCCTCCTTGGAAAGCGCCAAAAAGCGCGCCGCCGCCTCTTTTTCGTAAGGACAGTAATCTTGTTCGGATCGAATCATATTCTTTGCTCCTTTTTATGCCATGGTTTCCAGCATTTTTGCCGTAACCTCGTATTTGCAGGGGGCTCCATTCACATAGCTTTGGCATTCCCGTGCCATATATTCCGCCATGCGCACCACCTCACCACCAAGACTGCCCGCGATATGAGGGGTCATGAAGCAGTTTTCAAGTGTGTAGAAGGGGTGAGACGGGTCTGCGGGCTCGGGCTCGGTCACGTCAAGCACCGCCGTGAGATCCGCGCGCTCGGTGAGTGCTCTCACAAGATCGTCCTCTACCACCTGCGC
>JAGAUC010000099.1 GCA_017621015.1 Clostridia bacterium
ATATTATATTTGCAGAGCTTGCCTCAGATGCCCTGCAAGTATAACCTTGGTTATTCGGTCACCGAGATTTTGACCTCGGTGATGTCGGACGAAACCGCGGCGCGCTCACCCGTCAAAGGGTCATAATAATAGGTGCGGTAGAGTCCGGTGTAAATGCCGGCGCGGATGCTCGCTTCGCGCTCAGAGACGTCCATTTGATAGATCGCTCCGCCCGCCGGGATCAGACCCGTGCGGCCGAGGAAGTATTCCTGACCGTCCGAAACGAGATAGAGCTCCAGAACTACGCCGTGATTGGATTTGTTCGGATTCTGGTAGTAGATGACCGCCTTGCTTGCGGAAAGCGAAACGGTTGCCTCCTTGGTGTAGACCATCGAAACAAAGCCGCCGCTCGTTTGGCCCGCGCCCTCGGAGCCGCCCGGCGTATCGTCTCCACCCACTTCGGGGGGGAGCGTCTCAATGTCGGGGTCGATGTCGGGGAGAGGATGATCGGGATTGATGACGATGGGTGGCTCGGGCGGCGTTGTGATAAGCTCCACGAGTGGAACCGAGATAAGCGCAAGCATCAAAAGCACCGCCAGAAGCGCCAGAAGGAAGGGCAGGCGGCTGCTGTGGATGGCGATAAAGCTGTCGCCGCCCACGCAAACGTAGCCCTCGCGCTTGTGAAGAAGCCCCGCGTGCTCGCCGTGGCGGAACACGTCGACCTCCTTGCCATTAATATGAAGCCGACCGATGCGGCGCTCTGCCTTTTTCTGTGCCGCCTCCGCCTGCGCCTCGGCCTTCTTTTTCAGCCGCCTTGCGCTCTTGGCTTCGCCGACAACGGTGTAATTCTTTTCGGGATAGAGCTCGCGCATCTTTTTCTCGGAGTAACCAAAGATAAACTGGTCACCCAGAAAGATCCGCTTGTCATAATCCTGCTTGAAAATGTGATGAAAGCCTGTCATAAAACCTCCTGATTTCTTTGGGGGTTGGAATAGAAAAATTGAAGTTTAACGGTCTGTTGCGACAAGGTTTTGACTTGCAAAATTTGATTATTTGCAAACCTCATCCACCGCTACACGCGGTCCCCCTTCCCCAAAGGGGAAGGCTTGCTCTTGTCCCTGCCTTTATCGAATGTTTCCACAAAGATTTTGCGGACAAATGCGTAAAAACATTGATTTTATTGATTTTCTCAAACCAAATGTCTTTGTGGCCCTTTTTTGCGCAGGCACGATCGGAAGCCTTCCCCTTTGGGGAAGGGGGACCGCGTGTAGCGGTGGATGAGGTTAAAGAACGTTATGGGATTGAAAAAATCAATCTTGTTTGCCAAAACAAACACACCGATAAATCAAAATTTGAATTTGGTCAATCGGCCTCACGGATGGTGAGAGTACAGGTGCCGGCGGTGAAGGAGTCGGGCAGAGAGAGCTTACCGAGCGAGTTTTGCGCGTCCTCCAGGTGGAAATACGCGGTGGTGCTTGCGCTCTCTGTGAGTGAGACCTCGCTTGTGATCGCATCGCTTCCCGCGGCATCGGAGCTGTAGAAGCCCGTAAGCTCGGGATAGGTATTGGACACGATAAATTCAAAGCCGATCGCGAGGCTCTTGCCGACGGTATTGTTGGTCACGCTGACGGTGTTACTGCCGTCTTGTGGGGTAAACGAGCCGCCGCTATAGGTGTGCGTTTGCGGATCCCAAATGCCGAGATCGTAGCTGAAGGTCATGCTGCCCCAAGAAATATCCACCGAAATGGCGGTGCTATAGTAGGTAACGGTGACGGTGACATCTGCCGCGTTTACTGTGCCTGAAACTACCGCCATATTGGGTTGATAGCCGTTAAGGTTTGGCGACGTGACCGAATAGCTTTCGCCGTGGAGCAGGCTTGCCCGATAGGCTTCGGGCGAAGGTTCGCCGGTTGGCGTCACGTAAAGAACGGTCACGGTGTAGGAGCGCCTGGTATAGGTCACGGTGAGGACCAGATTTTGCGCCGGTACGGTTCCCGAAACGTCGTCCGCGTCCAGATGACCGGCCACGCTCGGGGACTCAAAGAAGTAGGAAGCGCCCACGTCGAAGCTTTGGCTGGCCGACGGATGCACCGTGGTGCCCAGATCGTTGACGTAATGCACGGTCACGATAAAGGACAGCGACTTGAAGCTTGCCTCAAGCGTGGTGTCCGCCGTGATCTTGACCGTGTCGCTTGCCTTGACCGCGATACTGCCGCGCTTCCAGCCCTCAAAGGTGAAGCCCAGCTTTACGGCGGTGGGGAAGGGGGTATAGGATCCGCTTGTGGGATCGTAGCTGTAGATGTTGTCGTACTCGACCGTGCGGGTCTCGATCACATCGCCGTCCGCCACAAAGGTCAGCGTGTAGCAATTGGGGGAGTAAGTCACGGTAAAGGTCATGCCGTCGTCCGCCTCGCTCACGGTGACCGACGCCATATCGGGCGTGTAGCCCACGATCGCAGGCGAGGTAACGGTCACGCCGCCCGAAAGCTCGTCAAAGTCAAGAGACACGGTATCCGCGGCCGTGGTGCCGTCTGCGTAAAGGTAATAGACGGACACGCCCTCGGCCTCGGTATAGGTGACGGTGATCTCCTTCTCGCCGTCCACGGTGCCGGTGACGGTGGGCAGATCGGGCACAAAGCCGCTCACAGCAGGGGAAACGATGCTGTACTCTAAGCCGTAGGCGAGGGTCTCGCTGCGGCTTTCGGCGGCCGTGGTGCCGTCTGCGTAAACGTAATGAACGGTAACGGTGTAATTTTTGGGAACGTAGCTGCCCGTGACCCACGCCTCGCCCTTGGGCATAATGTGGTAGGTCTTGCCGTCCTCCTCGTGCGTTGCCAGCTCGCCGTAGTCCCAGACAAAATCGTAATGCCCGTCGGGGGTGGGGAGCGGCGTATCCGCCGCTTCAAAGTCGGTCTCGGGATCGATGTATTCGCTGTAGTGTCGTTCGATGGCCAGCATTTGTGTGACCTCGCTGTCGGGTGCGGTCTGGTAGACGTAGTAGAGCGTATGGTGCTCCTCGCACGCCGCCGCGGTGATGTGAACGTTGCCGGTGATGGATTCCCGGTAAATGGTGACCCTGGCAACGGTTGAATGATCCTCGTGCGTAGCGTCGGTATCGTAGCCGCGGTCATAAACGTAGCCCTCACCCTCCTCAAGGACGGTGTCGCCCACCGTGACGGTGATAGACTTGGGTAGGTGATGCTCGTGGTTCGCCTCGCCCGTGTCCTCGGTCTCAAGCGTGAACACGTAATCGTTTGACGCGACATAGCCGCCCGCGCCGTCGGGGCCAAAGGGAATGAGGTCGCGGCCGTCCTCCAGCGTGATGCCGCCCGGCTCAATGTGCGTCAGGTCAAAGGTGGCGGCAAAGTCGGTGTAGACCGTGGCGGTCTTTTGGACTGTCAGCGGCGCGGCCTTCTCACCGGCCTCGGCGTGGGGATCCTCGTAAAGAGGGCCGACGCCCGCGTAAATAACAAAGTTGGTGGTTTCCGAGATCTCGATGGGTGTGGCGTCCTCGCGGGGGTCGATCCGTTTCAGATAATCGGCCTCCCAGGTATAGCCCGAAAGGTCGGGCAGCGTCACGCTCTCCACAAGATCGTACATGTAAAGGGAGTCGCCGTAAACGTAGGTCTTATTCTGCACGGTGAGATGCTCCTCGCTCATCTCAAGCGAGGGATCGATGGCCACGTTGGCGTAGTCCAGCGTTCGGCTCTCGACCACATCGAGGGAGTCCGAGCCCTCGGTGAGGGAGAGCGTCATACCTGTCCACAGACCCGTCAGATCCTTGGACGGCTCAATGACCTTGACGTCGTTTCCGCCAAGGAAGTTCTCACGCGGCGTAAGGTGGATGTTCACGGTGAACTCCACGTGCTTGTAATTGCCCTCTCCGCTCAGGGGGACGGGCGTGACGGTCACGGTGGGCGAGACCAGCGTATACACGTAGTCCTCGCCGTCGGTCACGGTGTTGTGGTCGATATAGGCTTGTGTGGTATAGCTTAC
>JAGAUC010000015.1 GCA_017621015.1 Clostridia bacterium
GATTTCTTTCTTCTACCTGTTCCGTAGAAATAAGGCTTTGCACTGGTATACATTCTTTAGTTCCTCCCTTCTCAAACTTCAACAGCCACGGGCTTCTGAGCCTCTTGGTTGTGGTTCTCGCCTGCGTAAACCTTAAGACGAGTGAACGACTTGGCACCGATGGTGTTCTTGGGAAGCATGCCCTTTACGGCAAGCTCCATAGCAAGCTCGGGCTTCTTCTCCATAAGGGTCTTGTACTGAACTTCCTTCAGGCCACCGATGTAGCCGGAGTGGTGACGGTAGTACTTATCCTGAAGCTTGTTTCCGGTAAGAACTGCCTTGTCAGCGTTGATGATGATAACGAACTCACCGCAGTCAACGTGGGGCGTGAACTCAGGACGGTGCTTGCCGCGAAGAATCGTTGCGGCAGCAACAGCGGTCTTACCCATGGGCTTACCTGCTGCGTCGATCACGTACCACTTGCGCTCGATGGTCTCTTTTTTTGCCATGAATGTGGACATTTTTGCATTCTCCTTCGTAAATTTACGTCTTTTTCAAGACTCTTTTTTGACCTGCCTATTATATCACGCCTTTTCGCTTCTGTCAATACCTTTTTTGAAAAAAATTCAAAGAATTTAATCTGGCTATTCACTATCTCGTTTTTTCTCTTGTTTTCTCTCTTTTTCATAGCAAAATCTCATTTGCCATTTTAAAAATTTTATGGCATATTCACCTTAAAAATCCCATATTCTTTACCATCAAACGAAAAAAAGCCGCCCACGGCGGCGGAACGGAGAAACAATGATCAATTCGTATAAACCCGAAGGAGCCCTAATTACAACCGCCGAAAACCGCGAATATCTTTCCTCTCTCGCCGCGCTGGAAAAAGCCATGCTTTGCGGAAAGATCCTGGAAGCCCCCGCCCTGCTCTGCGACAGCTCGCTGCGCTTGCACGTCGATCTGGGCGGCATTACGGGCATCATCGAGAGGGAGGAGGCGGTCTACTCCCCCGACGGCTCGCCCGTCAAGGACATCGCCATCATCACGCGTGTGGGCAAGCCGGTCTGCTTCAAGGTGATCGGCATCGATTCCGACCGCGGAAAGCCGACCGTTCGCCTTTCGCGCCGCGCCGCTCAGCTGGAATGTGTACATAACCATCTGTGCGGACTTCTTTGCGGTGACATTCTCCCTGCGCGCGTTACGCATCTGGAGAAATTCGGTGCTTTTGTGGACATCGGCTGTGGCGTGGTCTCCCTGCTCTCGATCGACTGCATTTCAGTCTCCCGCATTTCCCATCCGAGCGAGCGTCTGACGGTGGGTATGCCACTTTGGGTGATCGTAAAAACCATAGACCGGCAAAAGGGGCGCATTTTCGTTTCGGGGCGCGAGCTTCTGGGTACCTGGGAGGAAAATGCGGCAAGCTTTGAGGCCGGGCAGACCGTGGCGGGCATCATCCGAAGCGTGGAGCCATACGGCATCTTCGTGGAGCTGACACCCAATCTCGCGGGTCTTGCGGAGCTGCGAAGCGAGGATACGGCCTTTAACCCGGAGGCTATGATCGGGCAATACGCCGCCGTCTACATCAAAAGCATCATCCCCGAGCGCATGAAGATCAAGCTGGTCCTTGTGGACTCCTACCACGGCGAGCCACGGCAACAGCCGCTTCGCTATTTTATCGACGGCACCACTCACGCCCATCTGGACTACTGGCGCTATTCCCCCGAATGCTCCCCCAAGATCATCGAAACCGTTTTCGAAAGCATATAAGCTTCAAATTTTGATTTGTCGAAGAGAAACGTGCCTCCGGCGGGTCAGCTTTTACGAGATTGCTTCGCAACTCGAAAAGC
>JAGAUC010000100.1 GCA_017621015.1 Clostridia bacterium
GTCCCACACAAGCTCGGCGGCCGACACCGAAAGTGCAAGGACGACCAAGGCAAGAACCATGATCACGATATCGAAATCCTCATTTCGGCAAAGGTACACCGCCTGCATACCATCGCCGGCCTCAGTCACCCGATGCCCCTCAAACTCGGCATACTTTCGGATCATACTGCGGATCCTGACCTCGTCATCTACAATTAAAATGTGGTACATAGACTTCCCCTTTCGGTCATACTTAGAATATTATAATATATTTTTAAAAAAATTTCAAGGATTTTTGAAAAAGCCGCAGTTTTTCTGCGGCTTTTTCTTATTGAACAGGTGTATATTCACGAATGGTAAGCTTTACCGTGTGCTCCGTATCGCCTCTGAGCACCACGATCGTGACCTCATCTCCGATCTCGTGGATGGAAAGAAGAGCCTGTGCCTCGGTGATGTCGGCCGGCTTTTTTCCGCCGATGGACACCACGATATCACCGCGCTTCAGTTCGTCGGTATAGCGCGAGGCTGCAATGCAAACATCATACTGATAATAGAAATATCCCACGCGGCGCACCACGGTCTCCAGCGTAAGACCGCTGTCGGGTCTTCCGGTAACATAACCGTAGCTCAAAAGATCGTTATATACCGCAAAAACGGTATTGATCGGAATAGCAAAACCAATTCCCTCGGCGCCTGCTGTTGACGATTTGGCGTTGACAATGCCGATAAGCTCACCCTTCATGTTGAAAAGTGCCCCTCCTGAGTTACCCGGGCTGACGGCGGCATTGTGCTGGAGAAGCACCATTTTCTCGTTGTCGATCCGTACCTCTCTCTCAAGCGCGCTGATAATACCGTTGGTGACCGTTCCGCCAAGCACGCCGAGAGGGTTACCGATAGCAATGACCTCCTCCCCAACGATCAGCTTATCGCTGTTACCAAAGACGGCAACTGTCAATTTTTCCTCGGCAGTGATCTTGAGAACCGCAATATCCGAGGCTACATCGGACGCCACAAGAATCGCATCGTACGTGCTTCCGCTCGTCAACCGTACAGTGATGTATGTCGCACCGTCAATCACGTGATAATTGGTCAAAATGATGCCACTTTCGTTGATGATCACGCCGCTTCCCGCCCCGTTCTCGTACACGATGCCGTTCCAGCTGGTTTCCGAGGTAGTGATCTCCACCACCGAGTCGGCAACAAGCGCCGCCACGTCTGCAACCGTGAGATTCGCGTCGCCGATCTCCCCCTTGGTCATCACGCCAGTCGAATCGGATACGTAGACCTTGGTTTCGTCCTCCGAACCGAAAAACACCTCCTGGTTGGCCGGGATCTTCGGCACGTCGGGCGCTTCCGGCAGCTGGTCACCGTATGTTGGCTGCGAATTCTGCTGATTATTCAAATCCTCCTTCGGCGCATCCGCATCGGAAAAGATGCTACGGGCGGCAAGGAAAATTCCAAACGTACAAATGGCAAGCGCCAGAACAAAGGCTACCGCCACAAGCGCGATGATCTTTCCGAGACCGCGTTTTGCATGTGTGCGCGCGCCATCTCTCCTCTCCTCCTCAGAGGAATAGGAGTACACGTGACTGTATTCTCTGTACTGATTTCCGTTTGGCTTATATTCACGGGAATAGATCGGATATTCCGACGGCTCGTTCGGTGTATTTCTTTCCTCGTTTCTTTCATTATCAAAGGGACGGTTGTCCATAAACATACCCACCTTTCTCGTTTTATGCCCCTATTATAAATTTCATTTGTGACGAAAATTTGACGGTCTGATAAAAATGAGTTGAATTTCATTCAAAGTCCGATTTTTTTCTTGTGAACGGACACAAAATATGTTATAATGGGAAAAAAGATGAGATCAAACGAAAAAAGGGGGGAAAAATTTGAAAAAACGTATTTCCGAGCTCCTGCTCGCCGCCGGGATCGACTGCTTTGGCTTTTTACCGCTTGAGGCTTGCTCCATTCAAAAGCCACATCTTCTGGAACGCTGTGGTGTTCACTGCGGAAGCGTTGCCCTCTTTGCCATTCCCTATTATACGCGAGCGTGCGACGGTGCACGAAATCTTTCCTCCTATGCTGTTGGAAAAGATTATCACCTGTATTTTAAAATGCTGTCGGAGCAAATCCTTGATGTACTTCGCACGGAATTTCCGCAAAACCGTTTTGCCGCCTTTGCCGATCACTCCCCCATTGATGAGCGGCGAGCCGCCGCTCTGGCAGGGCTTGGCGTCATTGGCAAAAACGGACTTCTTATCACCGAAAAATATTCCTCATACGTTTTTCTCGGGGAGATCATTACCGATGCTCATCTGGATGCCTTGCCACGTGATATCTCCCCCTGCATCGGGTGCGGCGCCTGTCACAAAGTCTGCCCGCAAAAGACGGGAGAATGTTCGGACTGCCTTTCCTCGTTGACACAAAGGAAGGGCGAGCTTTCGCCAAGCGAGGAGTCTGTGATCCGAAAATATAACAGCGCATGGGGCTGTGATCTTTGTCAGGAAGTATGTCCCTATACCGTAAATGCCAAAAAGCGTGGGACACTTTACACTCCCCTCGACTTTTTCAGTGAGGAGACGCGCACACTTCTTTCCACAGAATTACTTACACAAATGGACGACGAGGCATTCTCAAAACGCGCCTACAGCTGGCGCGGACGGGAGGTCATTTCAAGAAATCTCGCTTTATTGGAGAAACGAAATGCTCTCACCAAAGATCAATCCCCATAAAAGGTCAAAGGATCTTCCGGCAAGACTCTCCGAGCAACTTGCTGAGCGCATACACGCCGAGCGGGGTCTTGCCAATCGAAATTATTTTTTGTATCTTTCCTCTCTGCTCCGAAAAACGCAGATCTACCGTTTTTGGCGGAGGTATCTTGACGTCTTTCGAAAATTTCGTCTGATCTCTCTGCTTTTTCGGATCTATTCCTATCTGCTGGTGCTCCTTCAGCTCGGAACTGCTTTTTTTATCATCATTCTCGGGTTTCTCATCCTTTTGCCGCTCGTTCTTTTGGGCGCGACCACCGTTGCCTTTTCCGCCCTTGTTTTCTACCGACGCGAAAACCAAAGGATGCGCCTTTTGCTCAAGGGACAAAGGATCGTTGTTTTCTTTCCTACGCTTGGAGGTGAGCTGGATGTGGGGACGCTTTGGCGTGCCCACATTGAGGAGCTTTCCCTTAAAGAAAACACAACCGTGCTCATTGTTTCCCCGCATTTTTGGCTGGGAAAAGGACTCACGGGAAAAAGCTTTTATTTTTTGCTCCGCAAGGAAGCGCAAAACGTCTATATTCTTCGCAAGCACTATTATTTCTCGCTGAGACGAGCCGTACTTGACAAAAATCGGGCTTTGCTCACTCTCATTTATTAAGGAGGCATTATGCTGCATTTGATCTACGGTCTTTCGGGAACCGGAAAAACGACCCATTTCATGCAAAAAATCAAAGAGAATATAACAAGCGGGCAAAAGGCAATCCTTATTGTTCCCGAGCAGCAAACCGTGGAGGTTGAGCGCGCCATGTCGGCGCTTCTTCCCCCCTCTGCACAGCTTATTTTTGAGGTAGTCAACTTCACCCGTCTTGCCAACAAGCTCTTCCGCATTTACGGTGGTCTCTCCTACCACTATATCACCGCCGGCATGAAGGAGCTGTTTATGTGGCAGGCGCTGAAGGCACTCTCTCCTCTTCTCAAGGAATTTGGCGGAAGGACCGCAAAGGATCCCACCATGCCTGCCACCCTTCTCTCGGCAATAAGCGAGCTCAAGTCTTACAACATTACCCCCGAAAAGTTGGAGGAGGTCTCAAAGAAAGCAGAAGAAAATACCTCCTTTAAAAATAAGCTCTGCGACCTTTCGCTCATTTATCCGATGTACGAAAGCATGGTGCGCGAATCCTATGACGATACCAGCGACGACCTGGCAAAGCTGGCAGAGCTCCTTGAAAAAAACAACTTCTTTGAGGGCTATCACGTTTACATAGACTCCTTCACCGACTTTACCGCTCAGGAATATCGCATCCTGAAGTGCATTCTCGCGCAGGCGGACGAGGTCTACCTTTCGCTTTTCTCAAACGGCCCCTTGGCAAGCGACCTTTATCTTACAAGCGTAAACGAGACCTCCAAGCGTCTGCGAGCGCTGGTCGGCGAGCAGATGGAGACCGTTGTGCTTTCGGAGTTTCACCGCTTTGCCGCCCCCGAGCTTCGGGAGATTGCCGAGCATCTGTGGCACTTTCACGTCAAGGGCGAAAAAAAGGACGAAGCTCCCAAAACCTCCGATGCTCTCACGCTGATGTGCTGCTCGGATGCCTATGCCGAGGCTAAGGCCGCTGTAGCGCAGATTCTCTCCTTAGTTCAGGATCACGGCTATCGCTTCCGAGATATTGCTGTAGTCACCCGAAATGCCGAATCCTACCGCGGTATTCTCGACGCGGAGCTTGAGAAGGCCGGCATTCCCTTCTTTATGTCCGAAAAGACCGACATCACCACAAAGCCGCTGATCTCCATGATCTTCTCAGTCCTGGCGATCAAGCAAAAAAGCTATCGATCCGAGGATGTGATCAATTATCTCAAAACCGGACTTTCCGGCTTTACTCCCTATGAGATCGATATGTTCTCCACCTACGTACACACCTGGCGTATTCACGGGAAGCAATTTGCAAGCGAGTGGACCATGAATCCCGACGGCTTCAACGAAACGGTGTCCGCACGCGGCGAGGTCATTCGGAAAACCGCCAATGCTGTACGCGAAAGGCTTATGGCCACGCTTTCCCCCTTCTTCCTGGAGCTGGATAGCGCCAGAACGCTTGCAGACTTCTGCAATGCACTTTATCGCTTCCTCAAAAATACAAACGTTTCGGAAACCTTAAAGCAATATGCGGGCCGCGCACTCGATGAGGGGGACAAAAAGGAGGCTGCCGAGACCGCCGGTATTTTCAAGGCCGTTTTCGGTGTCCTTTCGGATATGACAGCCGCCATGGGCGACGAAGAAATGGAGCTGGAGGAATTTCTGATTGCCCTGCGCCTTGTTTTTAGCAAGACGGAGCTCGGAACCATACCGACCGCCGCCGACGAGGTGCTGATCGGCTCGGCCTCCACGCTTCGTGCCACCGGTGTTCGCTGTGCGATCCTACTTGGCCTTTGTGAGGGGGAATTCCCGATGCGGGTCAGCGAAAAGGGGCTTTTCACCGACAAGGATCGAGCCCTTTTGGAAAGCCTTGGCGTTTCGCTGTCCGGCCAAAGCACAGTGGATGCGGCGAACGAGCTGCTGTACGTATACCGCGCTATGACCCTGGCCTCGGAGAAGCTGGTGCTGATCTATCGCGCAAAGCAGATCTCAGGTGGCGGACAAGCCCCCTCGCTTGCCTTCCGCCGTGTGGCGGAGTTATTCCCGAATCTGGAAATTCTCACCTTTGATTCACTCCCACCAAGTAAAACGGTCTATGAAAGATCCGGGGCCTTTGAGAGTATATCCTCACTCAAAAACACGCCCTATTATGCCTCGCTCTGCGAGCTTCTTTCCCGCGATCCGGATTACCGCGACCGCATGGACGTTCTTGACGATGCAGTCACAGATGCCGTTTGTCAGCTTAAGGAAGCAACAACATCTGATCTGTTCGGTGACCGCCTGACCTTGACACAATCACAGATCGAGAAATACGTATCCTGCCATTTCAGCTATTATTGTACCTACGTTCTCAAGCTTCGTGACGACAAGCGCGCATCCTTCGATTACTCCAACATCGGTACATTTATTCATAAGGTGCTTGAAATTTTCCTTCAGGAAACCGGAAAAGACACCATCGATGCCGATCGGGACATGGACAAGATCCGCGAGATCATTCACCGCGAGATCTCCGAGCAAAGTCCCCTGTTCATTCCCAAGGACAAGGCCTCCGAGGGGCGGATCCTACATCTTTTGCTCCGCTTTTACCGCCTGGCCTCTCTCGTTGCCGTCAATCTTTGCCGCGAGCAAAAATACAGCCGTTTTGTTTCCAAGCTGTACGAGGCGGAATTCGGCGACAACCGCAAGCTGGGACTCAAAGCCCCCGAGCTTGTGCTGAAGGATGGCACGACCGTTGACTTCCGCGGAAAGATCGACCGCGTGGACACCTACCGCCATGGCGGAAATATGTATATCCGCGTTGTGGACTACAAAACCGGCGCCAAGGCCTTTTCAATCGATGACATCAAGGAGGGCTACAGCCTCCAGCTACTGCTTTATCTGTTTGCGATTTGTGACACCGATTCCTCGCAGTTCCGCAAGCTCGTCGGCTGTGAAGATGGCGACGTTCTCACGCCCGCCGGTGCGCTCTATGTTTCCATGGCCATTCCGCGCCTTAAGCGCGAGATGGGCGACAGCGACGAGACTACGCTGGAGGCCGCCGCCAAGGAGATCAAGCGAAGCGGACTTCTTTTGAACGATCCCGAAACGCTGCAAGCCATGAGCAGCACTATGGACTCGAATATGCTGGCCGGTGTCAAAGTCAGCGCAAAGGACGGCACTCTTAAGGGTAAGGCGCTTGCCGATGAAAATACCTTTGCCCTTCTTAAGGAGGAGCTGACGCAGACCGTTTGCCGTTTTGCCGGGGAAATAAAGGCAGGCAACGCCAATGCCAAGCCCAAAAAGCACAGCGGACTTCTTGCCTGCGCTTACTGCGAAATGAAGCCCTTTTGCCGTGTAGATCAAATGAAGGCTTCCGAGAAAAAAGAAAAGGAGAACGAGACATGAGTACCAACTGGACACCCGCACAGGAACACGCCATAACCACGCGCGGCAAAACCGTGCTTGTCTCGGCGGCAGCCGGCTCGGGTAAGACCGCCACGCTGACCGAGCGTATCATCCGTTCTCTTACCGACGACGGCGGTGCGGACATTTCCCGTATGCTGATCGTTACCTATACTCGTGCCGCGGCGGCCGAGCTCAAGGTCAAGATCTCAAAGGCTCTCTCCGAGGCGCTGGCTAAAAATCCCAAAAGTGAGCGTTTGGCGCATCAGATGATGATGCTGGAAAGCGCAAGGATCTGCACCATCGACTCCTTTTACTTTGACGTTGTCAAAAGCAATTTTTCGAGTCTTGAGCTGTCGGGCAAGCTTCGCATTGTCGACGGCGCGGAGATCAGCCTGCTTTATCAGAATGAAATGGAGGCACTGATCGACACCTTCTATGCAGAGGATGAAAACTTTACCGATTTTATGGATCATTTCGTTGCCGTTCGCGGTGCCGACACAAGTGTAGAGACCTTCCTTTCCATTTATCAGTCTCTGCTCTCCTACCGCGACGGCGTACACAAGCTGAGAGAATATGCGGACGATCTGCGCCTCTCCGCACAAAAGCCTTTTCTCTCTACCGGTTACGCCGCAAAGACGGTAAGGCCGTTTTTGCATATGGCACTGGAATATGCGGAAAACGCGCTCTCTACCGCCTGTGATTTCTTTGCATCGGCCGAGGATGCGCGCCTTCTCAGCAATTACGGCCCCGCCTTTGAAAATGACCTTAGAACCGTAAAGGAAATGCTGGCGGCGACCGCAAATGAGGATTACGAAAAAGCGCGCGAGATCATCCTCGGCTACGAAAAGCTTTCGCTCAAGGGTATCAAAGGTCTGAGTGATGACTACGTCTCCTATCTGAAGGACGTTCGCACAGGCATCACCAAGCTTTTGCTCAAGCTGAAAGAGGATTATTTCTCCTACACACAGACGGAAATTTCGGATCTGATGCAAAAAACAGCTAATGTTATTGAAAAGCTATATACCCTTCTGGTTGCCTTTGATAAGAAGATAAGTACCGAAAAGGAGGAACGCGGCATTTGCGATTTTGCCGATATCCGCCGCTACGTGCTAAGGCTTCTCCTGAACGAGAACGGCAAGCCCACCGACATTGCCGAGGCCTACAAGGCGCGCTTTGATGAGATCTACATTGACGAGTATCAAGACGTAGACGAGGTGCAGGACTCCATCTTCACCGCCATCTCGGCAAACAACCGCTTTATGGTCGGTGACATCAAGCAGAGCATTTACGGCTTCCGCGGCGCGGATTCGGACGTGTTTGCCGGATACAAGGCAACGCTTCCCCTCCTGGGCACAGACGGAGCCGAGGCATCGGACGGATGCTCGATCTTTATGTCCAACAACTTCCGTTGCGACAAAAATGTCATTGATTTTTCCAATCTGGTTTCCTCCTATCTTTTCTCCCATTGCGGTGAAAGCATCGGCTACCGCAAGGAGGATGACCTGATCTTCTCAAAGGCGTTACCCTACGAGGGGTATGAGTCACCCAAGGTCACCCTGGCGCTTACGGGGGTTGAGGAAGGACTGGAGGAGGACGAGACCGAGGATGAGGAAACGGACGAAAAGGTGTACCATGAGGCGGAATACATAGCCCACGAAATTCTGCATCTTCTTGACTCCGAGACCAAGGCTGACGGCAAGCCCTTTGAGCCGCGTGACATTGCCATTCTCCTCCGCCAGAACACCGACCTGGAAACACTGAAGGACATTCTGGCGGGGTATGGAATCCCGTCACAGAGTGCGGACAAGAGCGATTTCTTTGAAAACCCCGACATTCTTTTGGTCATTTCTCTTCTTTCCACGATCGACAATCCGCGCAGGGATATTCCACTGGCGGGTACGCTTCGCTCCCCCTTCTACGATTTCACCTTTGACGAGCTGATCGCTATTCGGCGCTCGGCCGAGAAGCATTTGTCCCTTTACGATGCGCTCGAGCAATATGCAACGAGCGGCGACAGTGAGCTTTGCCGCAAGTGCGGCCGCTTTATCGAGAGCCTTGCGTACTGGCGTGAAAAATCCATGGCACTTCCCGTAGACAAGCTGATCGATAAGCTTTACCGCGAATTTTCCATTCTTTCTCTGGCAAAGGAAAATAAGGAAAATCTTATTCGTCTTTACGAATATACCCGTTCCTTTGAGGCCAGCTCCTTCCGCGGTCTTTACAGCTTTATTTCGTACATCGGCGAGATCATAGAGAGCGGTACAAAGCTGGAAAAGGACGGAGGCAGTGCGCCGGGCAACGCCGTACACCTGATGACCATTCACCACTCCAAGGGGCTGGAGTTCCCGGTCTGCTTCCTTTACGGCATGGGCAAGCGCTTCAGCGATCGCTTTAAAAGCAACAAGATCCAGTTTGAGGCCTCGATGGGGCTTGCTCTTCAGCTTCACGACAGCACCGGCTTTGCCTATACCGACACGCCCATCCGCAAGGCCATCATCGACAAAAAGCTTCTGAAGGATCACGAGGAGGAAATGCGTGTTCTTTACGTGGCAATGACCCGTGCGCGTGAGCGTCTGTATCTCACCGCCAAGGTTGCCTCTCCCGAAAGGCTCCGCGCCAAGGTGCGCTCCTTTACTGAGTTCGGAAGGACGTACGGCATTTATTCCGCCTCCTCGTATCTGGAATGGATCTTTGCGGCCATAGAAGCCGGCGGCGCCTCGGATTGCTATCAGATCGAAACGCGATATGCCGATCACGTTTACGAAACGGGCGGCACGCCGGTTTCTGAGGACAGTCAGACGACCGCTCCCGCAGAAAACAAAGAGATCACAGAGCTTTTTGAAAAGCGCTTCTCCTTTGTTTATCCGTACGCTCACATCTCGTCACTCCCCAAAAAGCTTTCGGTCTCGGCGCTCTATCCGGCGGTATTGGACGAAAGCGAGCTGGATGTGGATGCGGCTTCGCTTGAGGACGCCTTTGTATATCCCGAGGGACTTTTACCCGGGGATGGGGCAAGCGGTGCTGAAAGAGGAACGGCTACGCACACCTTTTTGCAGTTCTGCGACTTTGAGCGCGTGCTTCACCGCGGCGTAAAGGAGGAATTGGCACGTCTTGAAAGCGAGCGCTTTATTGACGGGCGCACCGCGCGGCTTTGCCACGTAAAGCAGCTGGAACGCTTCTTTGAAAGCGACCTGTTTGCACGCATTCAGAACGCCGACGAGGTGTGGCGTGAGCAGCGCTTTAACATCTTCCTTCCCGCCTCGGAGTTTACCGAGATCATGGAAAAGGCGGACGTTCTTCAAAACGAAAGCATTGCCGTTCAGGGTGTGATCGACATCTTTTTCCGTGAGAAAAACGGAAACATTGTTCTTGCGGACTACAAGACCGATTTTTTGACGAACGAGGAGCTGGCCAACGAGGCGTTTGCCGAGCAAAAGCTGATCGCACGTCACCGCCAACAGCTTGAATACTACAAGCGCGCCATCGAGCAGCTCTGCGGCACGCTACCTGCCGAAACGCTCATCTATTCTCTGCCGCTTGGCAAGACCATCCGACTATAAACAAAACCCCGTGGTCATCACGGGGTTTTTCTTTTTATCTTACCTTTCTCCCCACAAGCGAGCAAAAGAAAAAGGCAAGAATATTGGTACACACGATGGTAGCACCGGCCGGAGTCTCTGCTACGATGGAGATCAGAAGTCCAAGGAAGGCACAGAGCACCGAAAGGATCGCCGCGCAAACCGTGACTGCCTTGAAGTTTTTGAAAATGCGCATAGCGGAAACGGCGGGAAAGATCACAAGCGCCGAAATCAGAAGCGAGCCGACAAGGTTCATCGCCAGAACAATGACCACCGCGATCACCACCGCCAGCATCAGATTGTAAAGCGAGGCGCGAAGGCCGGTGGCCTTTGCAAAATCCTCGTCAAAGGTAACGGCAAAGATCTTGTTGTAAAACAGAAGAAAAACCGCAACCACCACAAGCGAAAGGATGACACACAGCCATACCTCCGTGCCCGAAAGCGTCAGATACAGCACCGAGCCGAAGAGCGTACTGCAAACATCGCCCGAGAGGTTGGATGAGGTGGAAAATACGTTCATCAAAAGATAGCCGACCGCAAGCGCGCCCACCGAAAGCATGGCAATCGAGGCGTCGCCCTTGATCTTGGCCTTCTGTCCGCCACAGAGAAGCAGGATCGCGCAGATCACCGTAACCGGAAGGACAAAAAGCATATCGTTGGTCATATGAAGCACCGCCGCAATGGCCATCGCACCAAACGCTACGTGTGACAAACCGTCTCCGATAAAGGAAAACCGCCTCAGAACCAGCGTCACGCCGATGAGTGAGGAGCAAAGCGCGATCAGAACGCCGGCAATGAGCGCATAGCGTACAAACGGAAAGCGAAGCGCCTCCGAAAGCGTATTCCAAAGATTATTCATGCTCGGCCTCCTCTCCCAGCAAAGCAAAGCCACGGCCAAGATCACTTCCGAGATACTGCTCCTTGGTTCCGAAAAAGATCTCCTTGCCAATGTGAAGGATATGCGTCGCGTAGTTCAGCGCCGACGCCATATCGTGCGAGATCATGATCACCGTGATGCCGTCCTTTCCGTTCAGATCCGAGATCAGATGATACATTTCCGCCGTCATCGTGGGGTCAAGTCCGGCCACCGGCTCGTCCAAAAGAAGCAGTTTGCCCGTAGCGCAAAGCGCACGCGCCAAAAGCACTCTCTGCTGCTGACCGCCCGAAAGCTCGCGATAGCTGCGGGAGCTGTGCTCTGTCATACCCACTCTTGCCAGATTGGCCGCCGCAAGCGCCTTTTCCTCACGGTTATAAAAAGGGCGCAGACCGCATCGGCCAAGGCATCCCGAAAGAACCACCTCAAAGACCGAGGCCGGAAAATCGCGCTGTGCGGGTGTTTGCTGCGGCAGGTAGCCGATCTCGTTTTTTCTGAGACCGTCCCCCATCTCCATTTCACCGCCAAGGCGCGGATGCAGACCGAGAAGCGTTTTGATCAGCGTGGTCTTGCCTGAGCCGTTTTCGCCGACGATGCA
>JAGAUC010000101.1 GCA_017621015.1 Clostridia bacterium
TCCTCCGCACCCGCGATAATCTCACTCGCATTCTTGCCGCCAACACCGGCAAGCCGCTTGAGGTCATTGCGCAGGATACCGAGAGAGACAACTATATGACCGCTACCGAGGCTCTGAATTACGGTCTCATTGACAAGATTTTAGACAAGCGCGCTTAATTTCCCTGAAAGGCAGAATATATGGCTAATCAAACCGATAACCGAAATCTCAGGTGCTGCGCATTTTGCGGCCGAACCGAGGAGCAGGTGGACTTTCTTATCCCCTCGCCCACCGGCATTTACATCTGTGATTTCTGTGTTGACATCTGCGAGCAGCTGATTCACGAAAGCCTCGAGGAGGAGCTTCCCACGGAGAACGCCGAGCAGCTTACCTTTGAAACTCTGCCCAAACCCATGGACATCAAAAAATCCATGGACGAATACATCATCGGGCAGGACGATGCCAAGGTTGCACTCAGCGTAGCGGTTTACAACCACTACAAGCGAATTCTCAGCAAGACCTCCGACAAGGCGAGCGACGTTAACATTCAAAAGAGTAACGTCTTGCTGATCGGTCCGACGGGTGTTGGTAAAACCTATCTCGCGCAAACGCTGGCCAAGACCCTGAAGGTTCCCTTTGCCATTGCCGATGCCACCACGCTTACCGAAGCGGGCTACGTCGGCGAAGACGTGGAAAACATCCTTCTCCGTCTGATCCAGGCAGCGGACTTTGATATTGAACGCGCCGAGCGTGGCATCATCTATATTGATGAGGTCGACAAGATCTCGCGCAAGAGCGAAAACCGCTCGATTACGCGCGACGTTTCGGGCGAAGGCGTACAGCAGGCGCTTCTCAAGATCCTGGAAGGAACGGTATCCAACGTACCTCCGCAGGGCGGCCGTAAGCACCCCAATCAGGAGTTCATTCAGATCAACACCGAAAACATCCTGTTTATTTGCGGGGGCGCATTTGACGGACTTGAGAAGATCATTGAAAAGCGAAACGACAACAGCACCGTTGGCTTTAACAGCAACATCAGAGGCAAGGCCGAAAAGCGGAGCGACGGCATTTTCAAGGACGTTACGCCCCATGACATTGTCAAGTTCGGACTTATTCCCGAGCTGGTTGGCCGAATCCCCGTCATCGTTTCTCTGACCGATCTTGACAAGGAAGCGCTTACACGTATCATCAAGGAGCCCAAGAACTCGCTGATCAAGCAGTATGAGGCGCTCTTTGAAATGGACGGTGTCAAGCTGGTCTTCAAGGACAAGGCCATTGAGGCCATTGCCGAGCTGGCGATGGAGCGAAACACCGGTGCACGCGGACTTCGTGCGATCACCGAGGGCGTAATGATGAAGATCATGTACGAGATTCCCTCGCGCAAGGATATTGCCGAGGTGCACATCACATATGACTGTGTGAAAAATCAAAAGCCCCCGAAATACGTTCTGAAGGAGTCGGCACAAAAGGCCTCCTCCAAAAAGAAAAGCAATACCTGAATCAAACGGCGGAGCCACAAGTGGCTCCGCCGTTTTCAGTAGCTTCCGATCAGATCACTGACTACAGCAAACTGGTAGCCGCGTTCCAGCAAAATGGGCAAAAAAAGCTCCAGAGCCTCGGGCGTTGGGCTATCAAAGCTGATATAATCGTGCATCAAAATGATACTCCCCGGTGAGATATGATCCACCACGTTTTGGCAGATACTTTGCGGCGCCGCGTGCGCCCAGTCCTTGGTATCAATGTTCCACAGAATGACGCTATAATCCATTTCCCGGGAAATGGATCGGATCTTACTGTCAAGAAAGCCCTCGGGCGGACGTAGAATCTTTGTTTTATAGTCGGTCTGCTCATAGATCGCCGCTTCACAAAGCTCTATCTCTCTTCGCATCTCAAAAAAGCCACGCTCGGAAACTCTGCCGTGTGTGTAGGTGTGATTTCCGATCTCGTGTCCCTCCCTTAGAATCCGCTCGGCCAGATCCGGGTAATTTTTTACGTTTTCCCCCACCAAAAAGAAGGTTGCGTGAACCTTGTGCTTTCTAAGGATGTCAAGAATTTTCGGAGTGAGAATGGGATGCGGTCCGTCGTCAAAGGTCAGCGCGATCTTCATCGATGATTTTTCGTGTGCGTGATACACGTTGTCCGCTCGATCCTTGCCTGAAACCAACAACGTACAGAGACCTATTAGCAGGATCGATGCCAAAAGACGGATCACTTTTTTCATGCTGCCGTCAGCTCGTCCAGCGTTCCAAACCGATACCCCTCTTGTTTCAGAACTTGAATGACATCCCTCAGAATGGCCGCGTTGGTAGCGGAGGTCGGGTGCAAAAGCATCACCTCGCCGTTATGCGCGTGTGTCAAAATCTTTTTCTTGGCTTGCTCTGGGGACATCTGTCTGTCGTTATCCCAATCGGCATACGCAAAGCTCCAGA
>JAGAUC010000102.1 GCA_017621015.1 Clostridia bacterium
AGAGCCGATATTGACGGGGCCAAGTATCTTTGCACCCGAGCCGACCATCACGTTATCTCCAAGCGTGGGATGACGCTTTCCGACGTCCTTACCCGTACCGCCGAGCGTTACGCCCTGGTAGATCGTACAGTTGTCTCCGATCTCCGCCGTCTCACCGATCACCACACCCATACCGTGGTCAATGAAAAGCCCCTTGCCGATGGTGGCGCCCGGATGAATTTCAATGCCGGTCAAAAAGCGGGTGAGCTGGCTGACAAAGCGCGCCGAGAAATGATGGTCGCTGAGATACAGCTTATGCGATACGCGATAGGCCAGAAGTGCGTGAACGCCCGAATACAGAAGAACGATCTCCACGCCGTTTGTCGCGGCAGGGTCGCGGCTCTTTACCGCCTCAACGTCGGTAAGGATCTCCTCCTTGATGGATCTCGCACATCCGGCAAGGCAGGTCAAAAGCCTTGAAAGCTGCTCCAGCAGCCACTCAAATACGGGCGAGTCGGTTTTCAGTTGTATTTTCATACCCTTTCTCCTTTACAAAAAACGCCCCTGTGCCCAGGCACAGAGGCGTCATATACGCGGTTCCACTCTATTTCGGATAACATATCCCTTGACAACCTATAACGCGGTCAACCGTTTGCCGCTGAGAATTCACGGCAACCCCTCACGGGTGCACATTGCGGGGCTTCATACCGCGCTCTCACCTGCCGCGGTTCTCTTGAATGAAGCGTTTCCGTTTTTTCCCGATCATCGGTCCTTTGATAGATAATGATATTATATTATATCACATTTTCCGCGTTTGTAAAGTGTTTTTTTAATTTTTTTGACGAATTTTTGTTACCGCCACCGAAATGTCATCACGATTTCCGTTGTTGATCGCAGCCTGCTTGATCTGCTCTGCCATCTCCTCGGGGTCGGTGAGTACCGTGGAATTCAGATAGTTCAAAAGCCAGATACACTCTTCCTCCTCTCCGGTCACGCCGTCACTCACCTGCACGATGATGTCCCCGTCGCGCGTATCGAAGCCGATCTGCCCCACATCAACGGACAAAAGGATCCCTACGGGAAGACTCGCGCCATTCAGCTTAAATATATTGGTGCCGCGTTTGACGTAAGTGGGAGCCGCACCGCTTTTTAAAAACACCGCGCGCCCGGTAAGCTTGTCCAGACACATAAGATCTACCGTGCTGCTGCTCTCCGCCCCATCTCCGTTCCTGGCCTGCGAGAGAAAGCGATTGAGCATTTCCATCGCCGGCTTTGGATCCACGCCGGTCGGGAGAAGCCGACGCAGGATCTCCGTGCTGATCCCCGCCGTGAGTGCCGCCTCCTTGCCACTCCCCATTCCGTCATTGATCAAGGTATAAAAGTACTTGCACCTCGCATCCTCAAAATAGCAGACCGAATCGCCCGAGACGCTTTCCTTGGCAAACTGTGAGGTGCCGCATAGGGCCTCAAAGCCAATAGCCCGCTCGGCAAACAGGCGGCAGGCATGACCGTCGGGCATCAGCGTTGGCAGAGTCAGCGTGCAATCCAGCGTTCGCCCAAGCTGCTTTTGCAGATAGATCAGGCGCTTGTGCTCCGGAATGGGAGAAAGCCCTGCCACAAAGACCTTAATATCCTCGTCTCCGCAAACACAAACGTGCTCAGCATCAAACCCGATCTCACGTAATTTATCGCGAACTGCCACCGTTTTTTTCGCATCCTCTTGATATGAATCTCTTATGCGCTGCACGCATGCCTCCAATACCAAAGCTGTCGTCTGATAATCCTCAGCAAAATCACGCGTTCTCTCTGGGCAAAGCAGATCATGCGTCTGCTCACTTACAGAAACAAAATAGTCCGAAAGTATATGCAGTGCATGGCACAGCCCGTCAAGCTCCGAGCAAAGCTCAGCCTCTCGCACACGAGTCAGATCCGAATCGCAGTCAAAGCCTCGCCTTTGCGAAAGCCCAAGAGAGGCCGTCCCCTGAACAAATATTTTTTCATACGTACAAAAAACCGACACACCCAAAAGAATGGGAAGAAAGATACTCATAAGCTCATTGCGTCCGCCCAAGAGAATCCCTGTTACACCGCCGACCGCACCCGAAACAAACGCTGCGAGATAGGGCGAAAAATCAAATAAACAGAAGCAGACGATCGCCACGACCGGAAAAATGGCAAAATAGTCGCCGCCGCAGAAAAGGCCGCAAAGCACCGACGTAAAAAGTCCGAGAAAAAGCCCCTCCCTGCGGCAAAGAATCAGCGTAGCCGCAAGGGACGCCGCCATTCCAAGGGAAATGCCAACGGAATCAAAGCCGCCGAATGAGAGACACAGAGAAAAGGCGAGCAGACATTTGGCCAGGCGCCGAATCCGACGGAGCCACACCGAGCTTGTGGGAATGTCTCCAAACAGCGAACAGTAGAAAAAGGTTGCCGTTGGTGCCACCGCCATGGAAAAAAACGCGCCAAACAGATCGTAATACCGAAAGCCGCCCGATATGATAGAATATAGGCTGAGGGCAAAAACCGCGATACACGAGCCGGTCATACGCAAGTATACGCTCTCGCAGAAAAAACGACCGTGAATATGGTCAAGGATCCCACGAAGCCCGATAACCTCACGTGAGCGGATCGGGAGATCCACAAAAAGGCGGGTAAGCACACGGACTGCCAAGGTCAGCGCCAGAACGGCAAGCCCAAACCAGATGGGAAACGGAACAAAAAAAGCTGCAGCCCCCAGTCCTATCAAGGCAAAACCGATATATCTGTCCGAGGCACAAAGAAAGGAAACACCCAGCGGATATACGGAAAACGGAAGGCGACATATTCCGAGAAAAAAGGCAACCACCGCCCAACCAAGCCCCACGAGGATATCCTCTCTGCCAGGCAAAGACCCATCGCCTGCACGCACCCCAGATCCGATGATACGAAATGTTCCGAAGTGTTCCTTGGAATTCTGCTCGCTTTTGATACGATCTTCCATGATACATTCCTCCTTTTTTTCTTCACTTCTACGACATTATCATACAACATGTCCGTTCTTTTTTTGGTCGAAGATTGGGTGTCCGATAAAGACGAAAAAACAAGCATAACGTCTCAAAAAATCCCAAAAAATAAAATATGCGGGAATAAACCTGAGAAAAAGCAAAAAGCAAGGAAAAGAAGGTCGCAAAAAAAAGAAAAAAAACGCACGATTTTTTACAAAAACCCTTATCTTTTAGATCTGAAGAGCACAC
>JAGAUC010000103.1 GCA_017621015.1 Clostridia bacterium
CACTTTGCCCTGTGCAAAAGTTTCGTCCACCTTTTTAAAGGTGGCGGGGTTTGGGGCAGAGCCCCACGTCGTCTCCCCGATAAGCTTCAAATTACCGAATTCCCGCGTTTTAACGCTTCGCAAAAAGGATATTTATGCTTCGAAATCAGAAAATCATTTGCGGCCTGCTCGGTGAGCATCTGACGCACTCCTATTCTCCACAGATCCACCGCGAGCTGGCCGACTATCCTTACACGCTTTTTGAGATGCCCGTGGAGGAGGTAGCCCCCTTCCTTGCCTCAAATCGCTTTGACGCCATCAACGTCACCATCCCGTATAAAAAGACCGTAATGCCCTATCTCGAGGAGATATCGGACGAGGCCATGCGTATCGGCTCGGTCAATACGCTCACGCGTACAAAAAACGGCGGCCTTCGCGGCGACAACACCGACTATTTTGGCTTTTCCTATATGCTGGACAAAAGCGGCATTGACGTGTGCGGCAAGAAGGTGCTCATCCTCGGAAGCGGCGGCGCACAGGAGACCTCACGCACCGTGTGCACCGATCGCGGGGCAAGCGTCATCGTCGTCTCCCGACGCGGCGAGAACAACTATGACCATCTCGATAAGCACCGCGACGCCGCGGTGATCATCAACACCACCCCCGTCGGGATGTATCCCAACAACGGAAGCGCGCCGCTCTCGCTGGCGGAATTTCCCCACCTTTCGGGCGTGCTGGATATGATCTACAACCCCGAGAAGACCAAGCTTCTGCTGGACGCCGAGCGCCTGGGCATTCCCCATCTTGGCGGACTTTCCATGCTGGTGGCACAGGCCAAGCTCGCCGCCGAGATCTTCACCGGACAAAAAATCGACAACGCGGAGATCGACCGCATTGTGAAAAGCATCACGCGGGAAATGAACAACATCGTCCTTGTCGGCATGGCCGGCTGCGGAAAAACAACGGTCGGTGCGGCGCTTTCCGCGCTCACAGGACGTGAGCTTATCGACACCGAGGCCATGGTCAGGGAAACGACCGGCCGGACCCCTGCCGAGATCATCACAGCGGACGGCGAGGAGGCCTTCCGCCGCATCGAGACCGCTTGCGTAGCCGAGGCCGGCAAGAAAAGCGGCAAGATCATCGCCACGGGCGGCGGCGTACCCACACGCCCCGAAAACCGAGACCTGCTCAGACAGAACGCGCGGATCGTCTTTTTGCGCCGTGACATCGCGGCGCTTGACACCTCGGACCGCCCCCTCTCGCAGGCAACGGGCGCCGAGGCCCTCTATCAAAAGCGCCTCCCCCTCTATCGCGCCATCGCCGACCTTACCGTCGACAACAACGACACCCCCGAGGCCGTGGCCGGGCGGATCCTCGACCTGCTTAATACCTAATAAAAAAGGCTGAGCTTTGCTCAGCCTCTTTTTTCATTCAAATTTTGATTTATCGGTGAGTTTTTGTTGGCTGGGGATACGGTCGCTTTTGAAAAAGCTCCGCAAAACTTTTTACTGCATTGGTTTGCACAAA
>JAGAUC010000104.1 GCA_017621015.1 Clostridia bacterium
ATGACACCACACACAACGTAGCGGACACCCCTTGAAAAAGACCGTCGTTCGTATGCCGGGACCGTCATGCATACAAAAGCGTTGTATTTCGGTAACCGTCAGCTTAATTTCCGTGTTCATTTTGTTCAATCACCATATCCTGCCATTTTTTATCTAAGGTTACGAAGCGCGCATTCCAGCCGGACACACGAACGGAAAGCGTCGGATAATCCTCGGGGTGCTCCTGCGCCATCCGAAGCACGGTGGTGTCCACAACGTCAGGCTGCATAAAGAAGCCTCCCAGTTCAACAAATCCGCGCATCAAGGAAACAAGGGCCGCAAGTCCCTCCTCACCCTCGACGCACGACGGCAAGAGCTTGATATCGAGCGCAGCTCCTGTGGCAAGCTTGGAAAGATCGGCCTTGCAATACGAGCGAATGATCGCCGTAGCCCCCTCTCGATCGCTACCGGGCGTAGGAGACGCGTTGGCCGCCAAGACCTCACCGCTCCTTCGACCGTAAGGCGTGGCCAATCGGTAGCCCGACCATTCAAGCTGGCGACCAAAGGTGCTGACGCCTGCGGGGAATCGATAACCGCATTGTCCATTAAAGGAGATACAAATATCAGCAAAATCCGAGAGAAGACGAACCGCAATCGCATCAACCTCATCGCTGTCATTTCCGTAATACGCATAGCGATCCAGCATACGCCTTCTAAGGAGCTCTTCTCCCTCCCAATTGTTTTTCAAAACACGCAAAAGCTCGTCAAGAGCAAGTGCCTTTTCCTCGTACACAAGCTTCTCAATGGCATACAGACTGTTGACGGTATCGGCCAGCCCTCCGAGATGAGGAGATAAAATGTTATATATCGGACCGCCCTCAAGATACGACAAACCTTTTTCAATGCATCCGTCCTCAAAAAGAGAAACCACGGTGCACGGCCATTGCTTTCCCCATTTCCACGTCCCATCCGCCTCCCGGCAAAACAGGCGCTTTTTGTTTTCGACGATGGCAGAGATCTGCTCGCGGAGATCCGTAATATAGGTCCGGTACAGCTCCTCAAAGCTACCAAACGCGGGGACTTCCTCATATCCGCCCAACGTTTTTTGCTGTAAAACCTTCAAGGCGTCAAACGGATGGTACATAAAATACGTCTTTCCGGGAATCTGTACCTCCCAGCATCCATCGTTGGCAAAGGTGCGGGCTTGGCGCTCCGAGTAGCCGTCCCTCACAAGCGCACGTATCACCGTGTCCTCGTTATATACGGCAAGAATACCGCCGCCATATCGCATGACCTCGGCCACTCTTTGCAGAAGCCTTTGATCTGTATTTTTGTTTAGTCGCACCGTGGTTGGAAAATCGCTGATACCCAACTCCTCAAGGATGTCAAGCACAAGGTATGTGACCTCGTTTGCCACCTCATTTCCGTTTTCGTCAATGCCACCCAGTACAATGTTCTGATAATGCTGTGCGTCACCGCTTCCGATATACTGACCGTTGATCCACTCGCACCCCTTGATAAAGAAATGCGCCAGGATCTCGCGCGCCTCGCTGAGTGTGATCTTTCCTTCTTCGAGATCTCTTTTCAAATAATCACCAAGCAAGACGTCGATACGCCCGATTCCGGGCCAATTTCCGCAAAGACGAATAAATGCAAAGGCAAACCACAGGCTTTGAACCGCCTCGTAAAAGCTTGTTGCCCCCTCAAACGGGACACGCCTCAGATTTTCATAATTCGATCTATATGCGGGAAGTTGACTCAGCGCGCTCACATAACGTCCGTGCCACACCTCAAGGGCCTCGATGCAATTCAGGCAACTCCTGGCAAACGGCTCTTTTTCCGTGTCCTTATATTTTCGATACGCCGTCTCTGCCTTCCGTTTGATCGCATTCAGACCCTCCCTCAATACCGACTCGAAATCCACGGTCAAATGACTGATGCTTGGGCAGACGGTTTTTTCCCGGTAAATAACGGGAACAAAATGTCGGATGGCCATTCCAAGCGTAGCCGCTCCGCTTATTTTCTCATTCTCACAAATGCGAACGGGGGCCTGCTCCGCAATCTTCCGTATGGATATGTCGTACTTTTCGATATTCGAAAACGCATCAAACCCTTCCACGTCGTCCAGGCATATTGCATCGGTTTTTAGCGTATCCAATCCGTACCTTCGGTTCAAGGAATCAAAAGCGAACTGCCTTGTGGTCTCCGATAGCCTTATCGGTCGTTTTTTTCCGTTTTGCGTGTAAAAATCCATATATTCACCCCCAACACCATTATACAGATAAAACTATCAAAAACAATTGACAATTCTACGAATAATATGTATAATACTATCAGAGGTGATGGTTTTGGAAATAAAAAACGCGGAAATAAGGCTTCTGAAAAGGGGGACGTTTACCTTCGTGTCTGACCAACCCGTGCGACACGTAAAGGTTTTACCCTACCTATCCATCGCGCAGGCAATGGAGGGAAGCTATGAAATTTCCCTCGGAGGCTCAAAGGCAGAGCAAACGGGTGAGGGCGGCTTTTTCATTGCCCCTGCCGGCATCGAGCAAACCATTGTACATCACCCAGACCCAAAAAGCGGAAAAATGCGTTGCCGCTGGCTGTTTATCGACGTCGAAATAAATAAGGCCTATAAATTGGACACGATATATCGTTTTCCCACCGTGGTAAAGGATGACAAAAAAGCCGAATGGAACCGCCTTTTTGAGTCCCTTTTTTCCACCGAAAGCATATGGGAGGTTCACAGCATTTGCTATAAGCTACTCGGCCATCTGGAACAAATGGGTACTCCGGTCGTAAAGCCGCTTAATCACGGCATGGAAGCGGTAACAAGCTATATGAGGGAGCATTACACAAAAAACATAACGGTCAAAAAGCTGGCAAGCGTTGCTAATATGTCCGCATCAAACCTTTATGCGGCCTTCAAAAAGCAGTGCGGCACCTCCCCCGTTTCCTATCTCAACCACTACCGACTGTCCATTGCTGAGCGCTTACTCCTGGAAACCGATGACACAATAAACCAAATCAGCTACGCCGTCGGCATAAAGGACGCCCTATATTTCAGCAAGCTGTTTAAAAAGACCTACGGCGTCTCTCCGAGAGACTACCGCAGGTCACACAGAAACAACACAAAATAGCAAAAAGCCTATTCGGTTGGTTCCGAATAGGCTCTTTGTTTATTAAGCGGTGATTTTTTAATATTTATAAATCAACATATTCCAGGAATGCTTGCGCAAGATCACGATGTCTCTGATTTCCTTTTTCACAGGAACAACCGTAGCTTGCTCCTTGGTGTTTGTTGCCTTCAGATCGTCGGAATACAACTCGATATGCTCGCAAAGATGGGCGTTTTCATAACCGCCGAGATCAAGATCAAGCACCATATCCTCATCGGGAGAACGATTGACGGCAAAGATCACAAGCTCACGTTTTTCCGCATTATCTACAACGGAGGTACAAAGATACGGGATATCCCATTTGTCCTTGGATTGATAGATGTCGCTTGTAACAATTGTCTGAAGCGTTCTTCCTCGCCCGTATCGGGAGGCATACAGATAGGGGTAGAAGATAGTTTGAACCCACACGGCTCCATCGTTTTCGGTCATAATAGGGGCAATGACGTTGACAAGCTGCGCCAAGCACGCTATTTTTACGCGGTCACAGTTGTTCTGCAGGGTCATCAGCATACATCCCACAAGAAGTGCATCCTCAAAATTATAGATTTCTTCAAGGAAATGAGGTGCTTTCTGCCATTTTTCAACAGATTGTCCCATAGTGCGATACCATACGTTCCACTCGTCAAACGAGATATTGATCGTCTTTTTCGAGCGTTTCTTGGCTTTGACCGCATCACATATGGCGGCGGCGCTCTTAATGTACCGATCCATTTCTTCGGACTTTGCCATGAAATTGGGGAAATCGTTGGCACGGTTGCCGTAATAGTTATGAAGCGAAATATAGTCCACGTAATCGTAGGCGTGTTCAAGAACTGTGCGTTCCCAATCCACAAAGGTCGGCATATTGCAATTGGAACTTCCGCTTGCTACAAGCTCAATGCTTGGGTCGACCCATTTCATGATCTTAGCCGTTTCGGTGGCAAGACGCGCATATTCCTCCGCTGTCTTGGTACCGATCTGCCAGCGGCCGTCCATCTCGTTACCAAGACACCACACCTTGATGCCGAATGGCTTTTCAAATCCGTTTGTTCGGCGAAGGTTGGCATAATGGGTATCGGTCTCTGCATTGCAATATTCAATACAATTCTTGGCATCCTCAGCACCGCGCGTTCCAAGATTGACCGCCATCATCACCTCGGTATTGGCGCGCTTAGCCCACTCTTGAAACTCATCAATCCCCATCTCGTTGGTCTCAATGCTAAACCAAGCAATATCCTGCTTTTGGGGCCGTTTGCTTTTCTCTCCCGTTCCATCCTCCCAACGATAACCCGACACAAAGTTGCCTCCCGGGTAACGAACAATGGGAACGTCGATCTCGCGGACCAGCTCCATTACATCGCCACGAAATCCCGTTTCGTCTGCCGTAGCGTGAGTCGGCTCGTAGATACCGTTATATACTGCGCGTCCGATATGTTCGATAAACGAGCCGTAGATTCGTTGATCAATCTCACCTATAGCAAAGCTTTTATGGATGATGATTTGTGCTTTCATAAAAAACGCTCCTTTTTTTTTCATTATACATCGCTTGACAAACACACTTCAATGGTTTATAATGCTTTTGAGCTGATGTTTTGTGCTTTTTAGGAGAAATAATTATGAAAATCGTAAATGCCGGATACCACTATACCCATCCCTCCAGCTTTGCTATCAACCGGCCAAAAGGATCGGGGGACTACATTCTATTGGTCTTAAGGACCGATGCCTATTTTATTTTAGACGAAAAAAAGCAATTCACGCCGCCAAACTCCGTGATTTTTTTCAAAGTTGGTACGCCTCAACTTTACGGTGCCGCAGGAGAAAACTTTGCAAACGACTGGCTTCATATTGAAATGGACGATGCCGAAAAAAAAGAGATTGAGTCGCTGGGGCTTCCCTTTGACACCATTATGTCCTTTGATAGCGTTGCCCCCTTTTCAGAACTGATCAAAAGCATTTTCTGCGAGAGATATTCTCGAAATCGATACAAGGAAGATTCTATGAAACTGTATTTTGATCTCATGATGCGAAAACTCGCCGAAAAGCTTTATGATCCTCATCCACAAAAGGAAAACGCCTTTTACGGTATGCTTTGCGATTTGCAAAATTCTATCCGTTTAAAGCCACAACAGGATTGGGCGATCGACAGAATCTGCCGCGAGATAAATATCAGCCGTTCCTATCTTCAACACTTATATAAAAGCTTTTTTGGTATTTCCATCACAGCCGACGTTCAGTACAGCCGCATAGAGTATGCCAAACACCTGTTATCCAGCACCAACCTCACGGTATATAACGTATCCTCCGCATGCGGTTATCCAAACGACGTACACTTTATGCGCATATTTAAAAGAACAACAGGTATAACACCCGGTCAATATCGAAAGGAGTTTATGCTACATCAAAAAGAGGTAGAAGCGGGAAAAAGCATGAACCCCTTCTCTAAAAAAAAAATAAAATTTAAAACTCCCCTCTACGGCAACCTGCAATAAAGCAAGTGTGCTATAGAAGGGAGCTTTTATTCATCGAATCACCAGCGAAGCAAATGCGCCGTCCTTGCCCGAAAGCTTGGCTTGGAGTACCTGCGCTTCCTCGTCGGTATCTGCCTTTACCGTATAGTAGATCTTGATCTTGGGCTCGGTGCCCGAGGGGCGCACCATCACCGAAAGGCCGCCCTCATATACGAATTTGAGAACGTTGGATCTGGGAAGGTCGATGCCTTCGGTTTTTCCGCTGTCCAGCATTCGGCTTTCACCTGTAAGGTAATCATTTACAAGCGTCAGCCTTCTTCCAAGAAGCTCGGTGGGCGGATCCTCGCGAAGCGAGGTCATAATTCCCTTCATGGTCTCCATGCCCACGCTTCCCTCAAAGGCAAAGCTGTCCACAAAGTTAAGGTAGGTGCCGAATTCCGCATACAGCTCATTCATTCGGTCACCCAGCGTCTTGCCCTCCGCCTTATAATAAGCGGCCATCTCGCAGATGAGCACCGAGGTGGAAACGCCGTCCTTGTCGCGCACAAAGCCCGAGCACAGATAGCCGTAGCTCTCCTCAAAGCCAAGAAGATAATTTTCCTCCTTGCCCTTGTCCTCCAGAAGCGCGATCTGCTCGCCGATATATTTGAAGCCTGTGAGAACGTCCACAATACGAACACCGTACCTTTTTGCCACCTCGTAGGTCATATCGGTGCTCACGATGGTCTTGACCGCCATCGGCTCGCTTGGCATGGCCCCGGCTGCCAGCCTTTGACGGCAGATATAGTCCAGAAGAAGAACACCCATCTCATTACCCGAGATCAGTCGGTAACCGTCGCCAACGGGAACGGCCGTGCCCACACGGTCACAGTCGGGGTCGGTGGCCAGAAGAAGATCGGCACCCGTCTTTTGCATCAGGTCCAGTCCAAGCGCAAGCGCCTCCTTGATCTCGGGGTTTGGATACGGACAGGTCGGGAAATTTCCGTCGGGCATTTTCTGCTCGGGAACCACCGTCACGTCATCAAAGCCGCATTTGGCCAGCGCCTCGGTCACACAGCGAAGACCCGCGCCGTTGAGCGGCGTATACACCAGCTTCAGGCTACGCGTCCGCGCATCCCTTGCCTTAGCGCAAGCGACGGCATCGGCAATATAGGCCTCCCTTAGGGACTTGGTAATATACTCGATCCTGCCCTCCCCAAGAAGCGTAGCGAAATCGGGAATGGCCTCGAAATACGGCGTTTGGTTGATGATATCAAAAATCGCCTTGGCCGCATTTTCCGTGATCTGACAGCCATCGTTGCCGTAAACCTTATAGCCGTTGTACTTGGCCGGGTTGTGGCTGGCCGTTATGACCACGCCCGCGTCGCAATGCAGATTCCGCACGGCGTACGAAAGCGCCGGGGTGGGCATCAGCTCGGGATACAGATACACGTGGAGTCCGTATCCGGCATACACCGCCGCCGCGGTCTTGGCAAAAAGCTCGGAATTGATGCGGCTATCGTAGGCAATGGCTATGCTGTATATCTTCTTTTGCTTGCCAACAATATATTTGGCTACACCGGCCGATGCTCTCGCCACCGTATACACGTTCATACGGTTGGTACCGGCGCCGAGAACACCGCGAAGCCCTGCCGTTCCGAAATCCAGCTCGCGATAAAAGCGATCGAAGATCTCCTCATCGGAAAGCCCCTCAAGATCACCCATAAGCTCTTCATTGTCTGTTACGGCCTTTTTCCATTGCTCATATAAAGCTTTTACTTTTTCGTCCATATTCACACCTCACATTTTGATAAGGACATTATACACGCTTACCTTCAAAAAGCGCGTCGAAAACAAGTGCGGACGGCAAAAAGCCGTCGCACACCTCGACATTATTTTTCCTCGTCATCCTTGATGACCAGCTCTTCCTCGACATCTTTGTTGGCGTTTTCGTCAATGCCGAGCGTCTTGGTCACCTTCTTCTTGAGCTTACGCCATAGAATGAAAAAGAAAGCGCTACAGGCAACCACGGCGCCCGCCACCGAGACCAGAAGTCCTGAAACTACACTCGGATCGATATAGGCCGCCGCGTGCAGC
>JAGAUC010000105.1 GCA_017621015.1 Clostridia bacterium
AGCTTGCCCGTCCACATATCCCACTGAACCTTCTGGTGAGTGTTGTCCACGTAGCACTTCACGTCGATGAGATCAGCGAACGCCTTGATCGAAGCGCCAACGCCGTAGATAATAACGACCTGACCGTCCTTTCTCTCAAGAGCCTTCTTCATCTCCTCGATGGCGCTCGGGCACATAATGTCCTCAACCACACCAAACTTGTTGACCTTACCGAAACCGGGGTCGTCGGTTACGAAGGGCTGATTGTACGCGATGATCTCCTCACGAGACTTAAAGAGCTTTTCCGCCCCGATGAGAACGACCTTTGCGCCCTCCACCTTGTCGGCAACGGCCTTGGCGATCTTTGCAAAATCGATACCGTACCAACCGTCGATGGCAATGTTCTTGTTACCGCCCTTTACGAGAGCAGCAAGGGCACTTGCCACCTTGTCCCAGCCAAAAATGACCGAGTCCTTGTTCTGCGCGGAAATAACAATTTTGTTATCCGCATTCTTAATGGATTCATAAACCGGCATACTAAAAACCTTTCCTTTCTTTTATTTATTATAATTCGGACACTCTGCCCGATTACAACCTTGACTTGATTCTGAGCCCCGAGAGCATCAGATTGGCAAATTCGCTTTGCCCATCGGCATAGCAGACCTCTCCAAACAGGAAAAGTCCTACCCCGCGCGTATGCAGTTTTTCAGGCAAAATGCCCCGAAGCCCTGCACAACCGAAGATCACCGTGTCTGCATCGCCATAAAAGGCCTGCATACGCTCTTGCACCTTGTCCCTTGGCACGTAACGAAGAAGCATTCGTCTCTCAAGATCACGTCCCGAGCGAATTTCGCCATCCACGAGCGAGAGATGCGCATTGTTTCCACGAAGATCCGACAAGGTCAGATGCTCAAAGTCATCGGGCGAGAACCCGAGCTTGGCTTTTTGCTCTGCCAACCAGACTCGCGGATCGTTTCCGTCGATGCTGTCAATCCTTCGCGGATCGGAAAATACGACCTCATGCTCCCCAAGAATTTCATGATGAATGTTCTCACGAAGCACCTCAAACCCGTATCTCTCATCACACACAAGAAGGATTGCCGCCTGTCCGCCGCCTGTCAGAAGCGCGCCTTTTCCCGTTTCGGGACAAATGGCCGCACCGCCGCCCACAAAGGGAATCTCCAGACGGCTTTGAAGCTCGCGAAGAAACGCATTTTCTCCGCCTGCATTTCCAAACAGCACAATACCAACCTGCCACGCCTTTTTCGGAAGCCGATCCAGCTTCGCAAGGCATTCCTCATAGCTTCCCGCGAGCATATCGCCCCACAGGTCATTCGGAAGCGCTATCGAGGCGGCCGCCCTCTCATTCTCCGCACCGACAAAGCCAAAGGTTGCCGCTCCGAAGCTGTCTGCAGGCACACCGTAGGACGGAGTAAAAAATTCCAGCTTCATACTCACTTACAGCTCATTTACCAGCAAAAATTCCGCCGCCACGTCCTCCTCAATGTCCGAGAAGCGTCCCGTGGGCTCATAAAAACGGTTATCGTTCGTATCGTCATTGCACATCGAGACCTCGCCAACCATAACCTTGCCCTTGCCCTTTTCGCCCCAGAAGCTGTGGTACAGCCCCTGCTGCATGGTCATGCTCTGACCGGGCTTCAGACAAACGATCGAGCCGGCGGGCACCGTATACTGACGGCCGTCCGAGTAGATAGTCACGTCACCTGTGAGGTCCAGCTGCTCGTCCTTGGTGCTGTTGTATACCTTGATGAGAAGATTTCCGCCGCCGCGGTTGATGATGTCCTCCATCTTCTTCCAATGGAAGTGCATTGGCGTCACCTGCTCCTCCTCGACCACCATGATCTTCTCGGCGTAGGGCTTGGGGTACTTGCCAAAGCAGCCGTTGCGGATGGTCAAGAGAAACAGGCCGACCTTATAAAAATCACCGCTTCCGAAATCGGTCACGTCCCAGCCGATCTGACAGTCACGCATCTCTTTGTATTCCTCGGAGAGATTTTTCCACTCCTCAATGCCCCAATATGCAAAGGGCGGAAGCTTGAAGCCCTGCGATTCGATGAACGCACGGTTTTCCAGGATCAAACGGTTCAGTTCACTTCTCTTCATAATTTTCTCCTATCGTAATTGACCAAGTATTTGTATATGTTTCGCCCGTCGGCAAAGCGACAAGATCACTCTGACAGGCAAGATCCTCCACAATGCCGTCCCGCGACGGAAGCGACGTCCACGGCTCGATGCACACAAAGGGCGCCTGTGAGCAATTGGTGTGCCAGAAGCCCAGATAATTCATTTGCGGGTATGCTACCGTCACCGAAAGATCGGTCTTGTCCGATTTCAGCGTGACCGCCTTGGCCATATGGCGAAGGATCACCGCATCGTGATCGAAAAGCTCGTGCCTCAAGGGCAACCTTCTGCCCATCTCCAGGGGAAAGGGCGTGTCGCATCCATTCACAAAAAAGCTTTCGGTAAATCCGACTCGCCATGGCTTGCAAGGCTCGGAAAACTCCATATAGTAGTCCTCAAAGCAAGTGTCCTTCGTAAGCGGGAGCCGAAAGCCCGGATGTCCGCCAATGCCAAAAAACATAGTCTCCTCGCTTTTGTTCCGCACGCGGTAGGTCACCTCAAGGCGCGCACCGCAAAGCTCATAGCCAACAGCAAAGGAAAACCGAAACGGATATTGCGAGCGCGTCTGCTCGTTGTCCGTAAGCTCCAACTCAAGCACGCCATCCTCCTGCCTTCTTAGGCAAAACCGCGAGATCGGCGCAAAGCCGTGTTCGGGCATCGGGTAAGCCTTTCCTTTGTAGGTGCACATCCCTTCGGTGGGGATAGCCACATAGGGAAAAATGTTCAGCGCACGATCCTTCCAGTATGTCGGATCGCCCTGCCACAGATATTCCCTGCCATCCGGCGTTTGTATGGATTGCAACTCGGCACCGATCTCGCTCACGGTAACCTGCAGCTGTTGGTTTTTCAGCGTATACAGCATGGCGCTTACGGCTTTACACGAACGGTCTCGATCGCATGAGCCGCGATCGTCTTTTCGTATACCTCTGTGCCAAGCGTGATCCCGGCCACGCCATCCGCGTCACCCTTGTTCCAGATCAAAAAGGCGTCGTCCGCAACATCCACAAGCTGCATATTCTCGCCCGAAAGCTTCGCTACGCTCTCCCTGCGGGAAAGCTCAGCCACCCTCTCGGGATGCTTAAATATCGACGTCAGCGGCTGCTTTATGCACTCTGCAAAGCGCTCAAGCCGTGAAAGCTCGGCGTCTCCGCTCTCGGTGGTAAACGAATATCGGAGCGTAAAGGTAGCCGGCTCGGACACAAGGAAGTTGGTGCCGAAATTGGTGCAGGAGATCACGGAGTAGATGCCACCCTTTTGGAAGTCCTCCACCGTCGGCGGCTCGTGGATCACCTTATCAATGTCCAGATAACAGCGATGTGCCGTCGAAATATAAAAATCGCGAAATTCCGAGAAGGTATACACGCTGCTCTCACGCGAGGCGCAGATCACCGAGCGGTCGCCCGCCCTTTCGTACTGCTTGACCCAGCCTACCGCACAGCAAACGTCCTGGTAGGCGCCAAGGAGCAGATCGTCCGCCGGCTTTTTGATATGCAAGGAGGCGTCATAACTGAAGGCACAATCCTCGCCCGCAAACGGGAAAGCGATCGCGGTTGTGAGCATCGGCGTCTCGTCGCGGACGATCTTATAGTCCACGTCAAGGCGCTTAAGACCATTCCAAAGCGTCAGGCACATGGTAACCGTAGGCATTCCCACAATCTTGGTCTTGAGGTACATACGGGAATGCACCGCCGAGAGCTCGGTCCTCACGTGCTTCCACGCGGCCGATGCCTTATCCTTATAATCGTGTGTGCGAACGAGCAGCTGTCCAAAGACCTGCCCCTCAGAGACAAGCTCCGTGCCGTCCATCTTGTCGGTGATACCGATCAGGCCGTCCTTCAGCTCCACGCGGTAAAACTCGTTTTCGATGACCCTTTGTGTGTTCTTTTTCTCCTTTTCCTTTTTGCGACAGGGCACCAAGGAATACGAGCGATAGCCAAAGGGCGGGATTTTTTCACCGACAAAACGAAGGAGCATTTTGATGCCCTTGGGATTCTCAAAGAAGCCGTAGCGGTCGGTGCCGCCGCCAAGTCCCAGCCTCTGACCGGCGTAAAGCACCGGCTCACAAATATCCTCGATGGTGTGTAAGCTGAACGGCACCTCTCTGCCCTCATCGTCCACCACCTTGAAGCGTCCTTTCAGGAATGCCCCCTGCGGGTTGTAGTGGAAGCGATCGGCCACCTGCGCGATCTTCAGATCGCCGTATGACGTAAGACGCAGATACTGTCCGCTGTTGTCAAGCTCGCGCATGCTTGCCTCTACGGGTGCTGTGACCTCGTGCGCGGTCGGATTGAAAACGACCAGGAGCGGATGCTCGCTCTTTTCGCGGATGCCGTCCGCGATCCGAGCCATGGCCTTTTGCTGCATCTCATAGATCCGGCTGGCACTTTGGTACGCATACAGCTTGCGCTCATGAAGCGAAGCCACCGCGCAAGGGCCTGCCGGGAAATGGAAGCCCGTGCAATGCTCGTCATAGCGAAGCACCGACCTCTCGATCTTCTCCATAAGCTCTGCGCTCGGTTTTTCGCCCGTAAGCCGCTCATTCATAAAGGCAAGCGCCTTGGCGGACTTGAAATCGTGGCGGTTGCGCCCCTGCTCGGTCGCCGTGTCGGGCATCGAAAGGTAGCCCAGCGGATAGTCGGTTCCCGGCACGTCGCCCCTAACGGTCTTAAGCGTGGAAATGTATTTTTCAAATTCACGGTAAAACTTGGTATTGGTGGACATCACCAGCTTTGGCGACACGTACTCCTCGTTCCATTTGCGGATAAACTCGCAATAGCCCTCGGTGTACGGAGAGTTGTCCTGATTGCCGCCCAGCACCGGAAGGCGAAGCACGTCATACGGATAATCGCCCTCATACAGCGTCGACAAAAATGCGTCGATGCTTTCGCGGTTTGGGTAGGTCGCATAATACTGCTCGGTCGCCCACATCAGAAGCTTTTTGCCGTCGTCCGACTCCCAGATCAGTCCACCGGGAAGTGCGTGACCGAGCTCCTTTTCCAGCTGCCACGGGGCGGGAAGCTTGACGTTGCCCCACGCGTGGTAGGTCGGGAAGCCCATCACCAGCATCCGCACACCGCTGTCACACAGCGCGCGGCACAGGCCGTACGAAAAGCCGGGAATGTCGTTGTGTGTAGCCGAAAGCACCTCAAAGCCGTGCGCCTTGGCAAACTCCACCGACGGCTTTGTATAGGAATACAGCTCGGCGTGCTCCATCACCTCGGTGATCATATTGCCGTAGGAGGCGCCCAGTTCAAAGCGACCGCTCTTCAGATGTGCGATCATCTTCTCCACGTATGCGGGAGGTGCGCTTTGGAGAAACGCCTCAAGCGACCAAAACTGCTCAATGCTGATGCGGTATTCCTTGTCTCTGTCCGCCGCCTCGATAGCCGCGCAAAGCGACCTTACGTGTTTGGCAATCACCTCGGACGAAAGGTCGGTATAGCCAATGTCATGGTGCGAGGTGAGCACCACGTGGGCGGTCATAGCCTTGATGGGCTTCTGAAGTACCCGAAGCGTCTGCCCGTGATGGCGAAATTCGGTCATCTGCTCGGTCTCAACCACCGGCAAAAGTACTTCTTCACCATTGACGTATATACATTGGTACAGCTTATTATCTATCTTTTTGATTTTGAGAGTAGGAAGAATGGAAATGCTCAACGATGTCTGCTCCTTTTGTCAAATGCCGAGGTGAAAAACAAGTTTTCATCGGCTTGCAAATTTATTATATCAGTTCACTCTTGACATTACAAGGAAAAAATGATATAATAAATGGACAAATTTTTACTTTTTGAGGGGTATTATGCTGGAATTTATGGACTTAAAAGGCATCACAGCCGATGCCACCAACTACCAGAACGTATACTGCAACTACCATTTTCACTATCAGTTTGAGCTTCTCCTTGTGTGGGATGGTGAGGTAAACGTGAAAATATCGGGCAAGGAATACACCCTGCATCGCGGCGATGTGGCGTTTTCGCTCCCCTTCGAGCCGCACTCCTACTTCACCGAGGAGTCCTCGCGCTCGATCTGCTACGTGTTCGCGCCCGAGATCGTTTCCTCCTTTTATAAGATCATCAATCAGAAAAAGAATCACAAAAACGCCTTTTCTCTCGACCCGGACCTTTTCCGCTATATGGAAAAGACCTGCGTATCCAACCAGAGAAGCATACACAAGACCCGTCCCTCGGTCTCCGAGACCGAACAAATGGGCACCATTTATCTGCTTCTCTCGCAGATCGACCGCCACTGTCCGCTCGTAGAGGAAAACGGCGATACCGAAAACACCGAGCTTGGTGATGTTGCGCTCAAATACCTGTCCCAGCACTTCCTTGAGCCCATCTCGCTGGAGTCGGTTGCGGGAGCGCTCGGCTATAACAAAAGCTATCTCAGCCGTATCGTCAAGGAGCAGACCGGCAAGGGCTTTGCCAACCACCTGATCAGCCTTCGCATCTTCCATGCGGCCAGACTGATTGAGATCGCCGCTGAATCGGGTAGCGAGGTCTCCTTCTCCGAGATCGCCTTTGAGTGCGGCTTTAACAACATCCGCAGCTTCAACCGCGGCTTCAAGATGATCACCGACGAAACCCCCAGTAAATATTGGGCCAACCACCGCAAGCACACAAAGCTCCAGCGATCATCAAACTGAATCTTCAAATTTTGATTTGTCGGGGAGGAACGCGCGGGGGTACTTTTGAAAAAGTACCCCCACACCCCCTCAAAACTTTTTGGGGAG
>JAGAUC010000106.1 GCA_017621015.1 Clostridia bacterium
AAATCGGATAAGGCTTTTCACAGCGTGATTCTGGAAAAGCTGATGTGGCTGACGAAAAAGGTATATGCGCTTATGGCCTTCGGCTTTTTCGGCAAGCTGTTTACGGCGTATTCGGCCGAGGAGCAGCTTCTGTATGAGAGCCGCCTTTTCTCGCGCGTCCGAGACCTGAGAGGGGCTGAGTGCTTTGCCGGTGCTGTCAAGCTGAGGATGGCCCGCTCCTTTGAAAACAGCGCCATTCTCGGTGCGATCGAGCGCGGACCGGCCTCTCTCATTTACAGAAAGCTGAAAACCTATGGTGCATTCCTGTTTTCTCTCGGTGCATACGGTGTTTTGGCCGGCACGATCAAGGCGTTTGCCTTTGAGAATACCACACCCGATACGCGGACCTTGTTTGTAAATGTCGCCATACTTGTAATTGCCCTTCCGCTTCTTACCTCAAGGGATACACTTTCCGAGGCGTTGTTAAGGAGCCGACTTCTCTCGCCAATTCTTTTTGACTGGCTTGGTGTTTCCAGAGATGCCTTCGTCAAGCAACGAGTCTATCCCAAGCGATACGCGGCGGCCACAGCCCTGGGAATGGTGTTGGGCGTTCTTACGGCTTTTGTGGATCCGCTTTATTATGTGGCAATTTCGGTAGTGCTTCTTGGGGTTCTGGTGATCTTCCGTTATCCCGAGATCGGAGTTGTGGCTTGGATCGTAGCCATTCCGTTTGTTGGATTCTTAAATCATGCCACCGCGGTTTTGGGGGGCATTGTCGGTGTGACAGCGGCCAGTTATCTGATCAAGCTGATTCGAGGCAAGCGCACCTTCCGTATGAAGCTGATCGATTATCCGATCCTTCTGTTTGCTACGCTCTATTTGCTGGGAGGCGTTTTCAGTAAGGGTGGACTTGCTTCGCTCGGTGCGTCGCTAATGTATATCCTGTTTCTTTGCGGTCATGTTCTGATCTTCAATTTGATCCGTACAAGAGAGTGGGTCAGGCGATGTGTGCTGGCGGCTGTTATTTCGGGTGCTATGGCGTGTGTTCTCGGTGTTTTCCAGATCTTTACGGGAAGCATGAACTCCTCGTGGTTGGACAACTCGCTCTTTTCCGGAATTGGCACACGCATTGTTTCAAGCTTTGATAATCCCAATGTTTTTGCCGAATATCTGCTTTTGCTCATCCCCTTTGCCCTGGCTTGTCTTTTGCGGCAGGGGAGGGGGCGCAACCGATGGATTTTTGCCATTTCCTTGACATGGATGCTCGTGTGTCTGGTCTTTACCTGGAGTCGCGGTGCATGGCTTGGCTTTTTGCTCGGTCTGCTTTTGTTCTTTGTTGTTTTTTCCAAAAAGACAGCCGTGGTTCTTCTGGGGGGCGTTGTTACGTCACCGTTTTGGTCACTTCTTGTGCCGAGTACGGTCGTTGATCGCTTTTTGAGCATTGGCAATTTGGCAGAGTCCTCGGCCTCCTACCGCATATCTGCATGGTACGGTGTGTTCGAGCTTCTTAGCCAAACGCGGTGGTGCGGCATCGGTGTTGGTCCGGCTGCCTTTGAAGCGGTTTACCCGAGCGTAGCACTGGCCGGAACGCAGGCAATCAAGCATGCACACAGCATCTATCTTCAGCTTCTTACAGAGCTTGGCATTGCAGGTCTTCTTGTGTTTTTGCTGATCGTTTTTCTGTTTGCGCAAAATTGCTTTGAATATTTGCTTCGTGTGAACGATCGCGAGGAGCGAGGCTTGGTGATTGCCGGTATTTCCTCGGTGGCGGCTATGCTTGTGATGGGGATCACCGATCACATTTGGTATGATTATCGGATCTTCCTTTTGTTCTGGACGGTGATCGGACTTGTGAGCTCCTATATTAAATACGGTTTTACCGAGGTCAGACACTACCACGATTATGAAAACAATACACAGTATGCCTCGTCGTTGGATATCGGCATCGAGGCGCTGTGAGAAAGGCGATAAACTATGGAAGAAAGAACCGCAGGCCTTGGTTTGGGAAAAACCAAGCGTGGAAAATTCAATTTGGTTGTACGATTGTTTGGGTTATTGGTCGCAGGCATCTTGTTTGCGGTCGTATTCTGGCTGGATCCGTTTTCGCTCAATGTTTTTGGCAGCACTGAGAAAAACGTGGTGCTTGAATATACTGTTGAGATCGAATACGTGGAGGCATCGCTTGTGGATAACGTCCGTCTTGGTGACGAGGCACTGAATGCCGTGACTAAGGCCTCGATGGGACGTGTCAGCGCGGTGCGGAATGACATCCTGTACGCAGAGGTATACTATGATAGCGAGGAGGATACGGTCAGTATGAAGGAGTATCCCGACCGCTACAACCTTCAGATCACAATTACGGCCAATGCCGTTTTTGAGGAGGGTAAGGGCTATAGCGTGAAGGGAAGCCGCATTGCCGTTGGCGGTGCCTATTCGCTGACGTTTCCGGAATATGCCGGAAACTGATATTGTATCAGCTTGAGAGAGGTTGGATAAGGATATGGCAAGATTAACAAAGAAAATGGGAAGCAGAGCGAGATGGAATCTGGTCGATCTTATCGTTATTCTGCTGGTATTCATTTGTTTGCTTGGCGCCATCATTCGAGTGGGAGGCAAGGATTGGTTTGTCGGAGGCTCGGATCTTCGCGAGTACGAGATTTATTTTTCGGTTACCGATATTGCTTATACCTCCGAGGATGCACTTGTGATCGGTGATACGGTAACACTTTGCGACAGCGGAGCAGTACTCGGGGAACTGAAAAGCATAGATTCGATTTTGCCGTCTACGCTGTATGTAAAGGATGCCGACGGAAATGTGTTGAGTGTGAACTATCCGGAATCCATCCGTATCGATGTGACGGGAACGGTAAGCTCGCGCGGCAGGAAAACAGATAACGGATATCTTCTGGGGGGTACGGCCTATTTGGCGCCCGGTAAGGCATACCGTGTCCAAACCGAGCATATGGATTTCACGATGAACATTCTCGACATTGAGTGAAAATGACGTTTTTTTGTTTAAATATATAAAAAACGCACAATATTTTTGTTCTTTTCGTGTAAAATTCATCAAAAAGCACAAAGAAATTCTCTTGATTTTATGCCGAATTTTTGATATACTTATTAGGCATGTGAATATATGTGTAATACAGATGACTGACGGCCGCGGCATGGCCGGATGATTTTAGGAGCGATAAGATGATTTCAAGAGAGGTTACCATTACCAATTCGATCGGGTTGCACGCGAGACCGGCTACCTTCTTTATTCAGAAAGCAAATTCATACAAGTGCTCGATTTGGGTAGAAAAAGATGACCGAAGAGTGAATGCAAAGAGCCTTCTCGGTGTTCTTTCCTTGGGAATTGCCCAGGGCATGACCGTTACGCTGATCGCAGACGGACAGGACGAGGAGACAGCACTCGACGGTCTTGTGGAATTGATTCAAACGGGTTTTGTCGAATAAGCGACAATTCATAGAGGGAAAAGCGGTAAGGGATAACCTTACCGCTTGTTTTTTCGGAGGTGATGAGAATGCAAAAGCAGGAGCGAATGGAGCGGTTGCTGGAAAAGGCAAATTCCTTGCCGCTTTGCCCCGGTGTTTATATTATGAAAAACTCACAGGGCAAGGTGATCTACGTCGGCAAATCGCGCAAGCTCAAAAGCCGCGTTTCTCAATATTTTCAAAACAGCGAAAAGAATCTAAAGACCATGCGAATGGTTTCGCTTGTCGAGGATTTTGACTATATTGTGTGCCGTACCGAGATCGAGGCTCTCAGCCTGGAGAACAACCTCATCAAGCGGCACGCGCCCAAATACAACATACGCCTGAAGGATTCCAAATCCTATCCTTATATAAAGGTGACGGGAGAGGAATATCCGCGCATTCTCTTTACCCGAAGCCGCCAGAATGACAGGGCTAAATATTACGGCCCCTATACAGGCACGGCCACGGTCTTTTCGATCTTGTCGCTTTTGCATAAGGAATTTGGTATACCGTCGTGTAAGCGGCGGTTCCCACGTGATATTGGGAAGGAACGGCCGTGTATCTATTATCAGATGAAGCAGTGCTGCGGACTTTGCACGGGCGATATCTCGGGCGAGGAATATGCGGAGATGATCCGTGCGGCCACCGAGATTCTCAGGGGAAACACCGCCAAGGTACGGCACGCGCTGTAAGAAAAAATGCTTGCATATGCCGAGGAGGAGCGCTACGAGGCGGCTATGCGATGCCGCAACACCATCCGCGCGCTGGAAAAGCTTTCGGAAACGCAGAAGGTAGTATCCTCACCCGACGACAATCGGGATATCTTCGGTCTGTACGCCGGGGAGCTTGCTTCTTCAGTTTCGGTTCTGAATGTACGGGACGGCGTGGTGATGAACAAGTCGGACTTTGTGTTTGGCAAGGAAAAGCTACTTGATGATAGCGGTCTTGGAAGCTTTCTTTGTGAATATTACCGCGGTAAGGGGGATATTCCGCCGGAGATCTGCCTTTCCTTTTCGCTTGACGAGGAGGAAAAAAGCCTTGTGGAACAATATCTTTTGAATACCGCCGATGTAAGAGCCACGCTCCGCATCCCCGAGCGCGGGGACAAAAAGGTGCTTTGCGATATCGCGGTCAACAACGCCGAGCAGGCGGTGCTTCAGTATATCAAGGAGACCGAGCGCTCCGACAGTACGCTGGCAACGCTGGCGGCGCTTTTGGGACTTGAGGTCTTGCCCGAGCGTATCGAGGTATATGACATTTCCAACCTCGGCAAGGAGCACAAGACCGCGGGCATGATCGTGTATGAGGACGGAAAACTCAAGCGCTCGGACTACCGAAGCTTTTTGATCAAGAGCGTGGAGGGCACCGATGACTACGCGTGTATGCATGAGGCGCTTTCACGGCGTCTTTCCCATCTTTCGGATGAAAGCGGCTCGTTTTCCGAGCTTCCAGATCTGCTTTTGCTGGACGGCGGTCGCGGTCACGTTTCGGTGGTAAAGGAGCTTTTGGCGGAGATGAGGCTTTGCATTCCCGTTTTCGGTATGGTGAAGGATGATTTTCACAAAACGCGTGCGCTGTGCACCGATACCGAGGAGATCAACATCGCGCGCCACCAAGCGGTCTTTGTTTTCCTATATAAATTGCAGGAGGAGGTTCACCGCTATACCGTGTCCAAAATGACCAGCGCCAAGCTCAAAACGCTGAAGTCTTCGTCACTTGAGCAGATCAAGGGAATCGGAGCACAAAAGGCGAAAAATCTTCTGCTGGCGTTTGAAAGCATGGAGGAGCTGCGCGCGGCCGAGCTTTCGGAGATCGCGCGTGTAAAGGGCATTCGCGAGAGCGATGCCAGGGCAGTGTATGATTTTTTTCACGGAGGAAAAGAAGAATGAGGATCATAACGGGTAGCGCAAGAGGGGTTTCTCTGTTTACTCTTGCCGGTGAAAATACAAGACCTACCTCGGAGCGAACCAAGGAGGCGGTCTTTTCGATGCTCCAGTTTGACATCGAGGGACGTCGCGTTCTGGACCTGTTTGCCGGCTCGGGGCAGATGGGACTTGAGGCACTCAGCCGCGGTGCGGAATTTGCTGTTCTTGTGGACAAATCGAGAGAGGCGGCCGCCATTATTGAAAAGAACGTGGCCAAAACCAAGCTTGGTGAAAAATGCCGCGTGATCTGCGGTGATTCCTTGGATTATCTGAAAAAGCAAAAGGATCGCTTTGACATTGTCTGGCTGGATCCGCCGTATGACAGCGGACTTTTGAAGCAGGCACTGGGACTTCTCCTTGAGGGGGACTTCCTCAAGCCAAGCACCATACTGGTATGCGAGAGCCGCGAGGAGGATATCTTTGCCGAGGCTAAGGAGCTTCGTGAGCAATTCCTGATCGTTCGTAAGGCCAAATACGGAATCGCGCATGTGACGCTTTTGAAGCCTTTAAGGTAAGCAACAACAAAACGCTTGAAAGGAAGATACACTATGAGTCTTGCCATTGTCCCCGGAAGCTTTGATCCCATCACCGTCGGTCACGTCGACGTGATCGAGAGAACGGCAAAGCTATTTGATACCGTTGTTGTGGCGGTTATTATGAACGCCAGCAAGGAATATCGGTTTACCATCGAGCAGCGCGCACAGCTCGCCAAGATCTCCTGCGCGCACATCCCGAACGTCAAGGTACTGGTCAGCGAGGGGATGCTTGTGGATGTGGTAAGGGAGTTGGGTGCTACTGCCATTGTCAAGGGTGTCCGTACGGCAAAGGACTTTGCCTACGAGCAAAAGATGGCGCACTATAACCGCGCCCTTAATCCCAAAGCGGAAACGCTGTATCTTCCGTGCTCGCCCGAGCTTAAGCGGATCAGCTCCACGCTGGTGAGAAAGCGTATGGATGAAAACCGCTCGCTGGAAGGCATCCTTATGCCCGAGGCGATCCGCAAGCTCAAGGAGGGCTTTGACCCCAAATAAAATCAAAAAAGAGTTCTAAACCAAAAAAGTCTCCCATATGCTTTACTGTATAAAAAAACGGCAAAGGATACGGGAGGCTTTTTTATGGGCGAATTTTCAATTTATGAGGATATTGCAAAGAGAACAGGCGGCGACATTTACATTGGCGTGGTGGGACCGGTACGAAGCGGGAAATCCACCTTCATCAAGCGCTTTATGGAGGCAATGGTCTTGCCGAACATCCCCGACGAAAGCGCTCGGGCGCGCGCCAAGGACGAGATGCCGCAGAGCGCGGCAGGAAAAACGGTGATGACGACCGAGCCGAAATTCGTTCCCGACGAGGCGGTCCCCATCTCCTTTGCGGGCGGAAAAACCATGCGCGTCAAGATGGTGGACTGTGTCGGCTACCTTGTACCCGATGCGCTTGGTGTCATCGAGGAGGGAAAGGCACGTATGGTTCGCACGCCTTGGCGCGAGGAGCCGATGCCCTTTGCTGAGGCGGCCGAGCTGGGCACCCACAGGGTCATTCACGAGCACGCCACGATCGGTATGCTGGTGAGTACCGACGGCACGGTCGGGGAGATCCCACGTGAGAATTACGTGGAGGCCGAGGAGCGAATTGTGAAGGAGCTGAAGGCCCTTGGAAAGCCCTTTGCCATGGTCCTCAATTCCGCCACCCCCAATGCGGAGTCCTCCATCGAGCTTGCTTATGAGCTGGAGGAGAAATACGGAATTCCCGTGGCGCTGGTCAGCTGTCTTTCGTTGGATGAGGAGGACATCCGTCATATTTTGGAGCTTGTGCTTCACGAATTCCCGATCGCGGAGCTCCGCGTGGCGTTCCCGACCTGGATCCACGCGCTTGAGCCCACACATCATGTTCGCGTGTCACTTGGTGAGTCGCTGGGAAAGAGCGTTTCGGGTATGAAAAAGATCGGGGACATCAATCGCTCGTTGGAAGCGCTTGAAAAGAACGATTACGTAAGTGACCTTTCGGTGGATCGCATCGATCTTGGAACGGGATGCGCACACGTGCGCGTGTCGCTGGCAGACGGACTTTTCTATGAGGTGATGAGTGAGCTGACGGGTATGGACATCTCGGATGACCGACAACTGCTCCAGCTGCTTCGCGAGTTTTCCGCCATGAAGTCCAAGTATGACCGCGTCGCCGAGGCGTTTGACGACGCAACCGAAAAGGGCTACGGCATTGTGATGCCCGATATTGACGAGCTACATCTGGAGGAGCCGGAGATCATCAAGCAGGCGGGTGGCTACGGTGTCAAGCTTCGCGCATCGGCGCAGTCGATCCATATGATCCGTGCCAACATTGAGACCGAGATCAACCCCATTGTGGGAAGTGAGCAGCAATCCGAGGAGCTGATCCGCTATATGCTGCACGAATTCGAGGAAGCACCGCGAAAGATCTGGGAGTCCAATATGTTTGGCAAGAGCCTTTACGAGCTGATGAACGAGGGGCTTCATACCAAGCTTTCCAACATTCCCGAGGATTCGCGCCTGCGTCTCTCCGAGACGCTCGAGAAGATCATCAACGAGGGAAGCGGCGGTCTGATTTGTATTCTGTTATAAAAACCAATGGCTGAGTCATTCGACTCAGCCATTTTTAATATAACGAACATTACGCGATGGCTACTATGCCTGAAAAAGGAAATCCCACATAGGCGGGCATTTATGACACGTTACCTTGACAAAAATCTCAAATCCTGTTATACTTACGATGGGTTTTTGGTGTTACAACCGATGAACTTCTTTGTTATGGAGGAAATAACTATGAGAAAAAATATACGAATAAGCAATTTGATCGAAAATTTAGTTTTTCTTCTATCTGTCAATATTGTTCAATTGGCAACTACCTATTACCATCACCGCACAGTTGGCGAGTATAGGACATCTGATATTGTTTTGGATGCATTGTTTGCCGTCATATATGCTGGCTTTTTTATCATTGTATTTTTCAAAAATAAAACGCTTTTTTCTGAGGGCTCTTTAACATTACGTTGCGAAAAAAACAAATTCTCGCTGATAATCAGATGGTTGGGATTGATTGCATTAAAAGGTGCATTTGACGTTATACTGATTTATATCGGTCGTATTTCGGCGGAATGGAAGTATATCGGTTCTGACTTTTTTGTTCTTTCTTATTGGTGTTTGGTTTATCTCATTGCCACCAAAAAAATTTCACTGATCTCCAAAAACAAAAATCACCTGTTCGATGCCTTGATCGTCATTATTATTGCCGTGGGGCTTGCTGTTTTCTATGACGCACATTTGATCGGGCAATACCGTGCGGTACATCAAAAATACACCGAAGTATCGCCCTATTTTGTACGTGTATGCAGAAATTTGGATCATTTACACAGTGTAAAAACCTTTATTTTAGATACGTTTATCGCCTGTGTTCTCATTGTTTTCCACATGACAAATGCAGTGGATCCCGAGAAGAAAAATAACCCGCAAAGAGGAGATGGGTTTCGTGTATTCATGCGTTGCAATCTAATCGCAAGCTTGTTTGCTATATTGTTTGTAATCAAAATGGGTGTGGATCCCCTTGGCGTTTTGTACCAAAGCAGATATCGGTCAAACGGAGATATTAATTATGAGGAGGAGGGACCCTTTGATTATTTTATTGAATCAAAAGGCGTCATTCACGGATTGGGAAAGGTTTCCGAAGATAAATTCTATTATCTCGAAGACAATATATCGCTGCAAAAAGGCGATCGATTTGAACAATTTACATTTGCCGCTGACACACTCGGTACTGTATTTTCGGATACGGGCAATGCGACACGTAATTACACTCAATTTTCTGTTGACGGCAAAAATGTATATTTATATGGAAACTATGCTATCTGTTATTACGAAAACAATATTCCCGTTATTATTCGGATAGATAGTTTAAATCAGCAAACTCAAAATTCAATAGTCACAAATCTACTTAAACATTTGCTTGAACAAGGAAATTTATTTGTGTTTGAGTTTGGCAGTGACTATCTCACAAAGTACGAAGCTGAATTTATTGAGCCGTACATTGAACGGTATGCTAACGGAACATTTACAGTGACCGAAAAAGAATGGCTCACATGTTCGTATTATCGAGAAGATTATATTATTGATATTGCTAAAAAGTTAATTACATAACAAGCAAATGTTTCAGCCACTTCTTCGGGAGTGGCTGTTTTTCTCAAAAGAACAGGATGCATCCGCCGTCAAACAGCGGCTCGTCCGAAAGAGAGACCACCGCATAGCCGTGCCTTTGACAAAAGGCCTCGATCGCTTTTCCGTCGGCGTGCCCTTTCAGATTACCGCAGAAATAGACGGTCGTATCGCACACGCCCGATGCACCGCCCAAAAATCCGTACGGATAAGGGGGAAGCGTGACACCGCCGCTTTCCACAAGAAGCGTGTCAACTCCGGCGCCCTTTGCCGCAGCTTCTATTTCCGTATCTGCCGTAATGATCGCGCCGCCTAAGACGACCGTGGAACACTTGGCGTATCCTTGATTGACAGAAAGCAGGGAAATGCGATGCGTTTCGGCATATTCCTTGACCTTTTTTGCCAAAAACTCCGTTTTTCCCAAAAGACAGTTTCCCGTGAAAACAAAATTGAGCACGATATCCTCAGGGTATGTCACACCTACGTGATCCTCGGTAAGGCAAAGCGAAAGCCCGGAGACATGAAGAATCTGATCAACCTCACTCATGTCAATGGTATAATAATCGTGGTGGCAAAAAAGCGTGTCCCTCACGCGAAGAAAAAGCATATCGGGGTGCGACGCCACGGGTGCCGACAGGCGCGAAAACGGCGGCAGCGGCAGGGGCGTAAAGCCGAGCTCCAAAAGCCGCTTGCGGCAGGGGAGCGGCAGCCTATGGTCGATAACGGCAAGCATAGTACCTCCAAAGAAAAATAAAGCCGGCAGACACAAGGCTGCCGGAAGCTTTATATTTACACGAGCTGAATTAAGCGCGTGTGATCTTGCCCGAACGCAGGCAACGAGAACAAACCGCTACCGTTGCGGGCGTACCGTCAACGATTGCCTTTACCTTACGGATATTCGGCTTCCAACATCTGTTGGTCTTGCGGTGAGAGTGGGAGACGTTCTGTCCGAAAACAACGCCCTTTCCACAAATACAACACTTTGCCATTTTGACACCTCCCAAAGCAGTACTTTTTTCAGTACACTGTATTGCAAATGAAAAAAATCATTAGTGAACAGCATACATTATACCATAGGGTTTTCAAAAATGCAAGAGTTTTTTGAAAATTTTTTTTCTTTTTTTATACAAAGATTGCCTCTTTTTCATCGGGAAGGCGCTCAATCGTCTGCTTTCCGTAGCAAGCAGAGCTCCCAAGTGAGGATTCGATGCGCAGAAGACGGTTGTATTTGGCCACGCGCTCGCTTCGACAGGGAGCGCCGGATTTGATGAAGGGAGCATTGACTGCCACGGCGATGTCAGCCAGCGTGGTGTCCTCGGTCTCGCCCGAGCGGTGCG
>JAGAUC010000107.1 GCA_017621015.1 Clostridia bacterium
CCCCCCCCACGTCTCTCCTCCCCGACAAATCAAAATTTGAAATGTTTATTCTACGTGAGGAAAGACCTTGATGGAGGTGTCGGTGACGATCTCGTCCAGGCAATACTTGCTTCTTACGGCGGGCTCGCGGTTTTGCCATTTGCCGCGTGTGAAATCGGGCACCTCGACGGGGGCGCCGCCGTTTCGGATGGAGCGCTCGGAAAGCGGGCCGATTGCCAGAATGGTCAGCGTATCGTAGATGTCGATGGGGGTCTGAGTACCCGCCTTGACGCTTTCGACAAAGGCGCGGAGAACCGCCCAGTCAATGCCGTCCGCGTGCGCGCCGAAGAACACCTTATTCTCTACGCCGCTTCGCTCGATGGTGGCCTGGATCTCGACCTGCAGGGGGTGCTCGTATTTTTCATAAAATTCGGCAAGATTGTCGCGGACAGGCTCCTTCATGCCGTGAAGAAGCACGGCCTTGGTCTCCTCGGCGGCCATACCCTTGGTGCCACGTACCGAGATGTTACGCGAATAATGGGTGCGCGGAAGCGTGTTGTCCAGCGTCAGAAGGATGGTCTCGCCGCCGGCGCAGGTGATGACGGTATTTACAATATCGCCCTGCTTGTACTCGACCTTTGCGTGACGGCTGTCCTCACCGTAGGTCTCCTTGGCGTAATGGGAAAGACCCACGCTCTTGGACGCAAACGAGCTGAGCGAAACCATACGGTTGCCACGGTTGATGCCGAGGTATTTGCAGATCGGTCCAAGCTCGTGGCTGGGGTAATTTTCGCGGTTGCCGCTGACGTAGTGCCCAAGGCGGTAATGCTTGACCTCGTCATCCTTGCCAACGTCACGGAAAAGCTCCACGGCGGTCAGGTAGTGCGCATAAGCGCCCGTGCAGTGGACAAGCTCACCGAAAAGTCCTTGCTTTACCATATTTAAAAGCATCAGCTCAAAGCGACCGTAGCAGCAGTTTTCCAGCATCATAAGCGGTGTGCCCGTCTTTTCATAGACCTCAAGAAGATCAAAGCACTCCTCCAGTGTGTCGGCACAGCCGACCTCGATGGCGGTGTACTTGTGTGCCAGCATAGCCTCCTTGGCGATGCTTGGGCGGTTGTCCCAGCCGGTCATAATGAATACGGCCTCGATCTCAGGGTCATTTATGATATCTCTGTAATCGGTTGTGGTGATGGGCTCGGGGCGTCCGTCCTTCGTGAGCGCCTCCTTGGCCTTTTGCATTTTATCCTCGCAAAGGTCGCAAACGGTCTTTACCTCAACGTCTGCCATCTTGGCAATTCCCATAGTCAGCATACGCATACCGCGGCGACCGAGACCGATGTAACCAACCTTGATCCGTTCCTTCATTTTGCGTTATGTCCTTTCTGTACCAAAGTATATATCCTGGATTTTGAAATGTTAAGCCTCACGGCTTTTTCACATTATAGCACGATAAAAATGTGTTTGGAATTGCATATTTTACTATTTTCCTTGCACTTCTTACCTTTTCAAATTGTCAAGCATCTGCCGACGTCATCGAATGGATGGCAAAGTCAATGCCTCACCTTATTTTTGGCCGTAAACGTTACGCTTGCGCGATCTCCTTAAGCACGAACGCAAGCGATCGGCCGGCGTCGGCAAGCGTGGCCTTGTCGATGATGCCCTTGTGCTTTATCGCGTCGGTAAAGAAGACCAGCTCGTTGTAATAGCCGCCCAGATCCGAGATGTTTCCGCCACGGTAATTGCCGAGCATCTCCTTTTGGGGGATCTCGATCTCCTGTGCGCCCTTAGAATCGTAGCACATAAATTTGCCGCCGGCATTTTCGACTGTGGCCTTCTCAAAGACCACACGGAAGGTTGCCTCGAAGGGATGGCTCTCGGGCAGATCCCACGTGCCCTCAACCGAAATGACAAAATCCTTGTAGCGCATCTGCGTTTGAATGTAGGAGTTTGGCTCGCCGAGTCTGTTTTTGATCGAGGAAAAGCTCTCGGGCTCACCAAAGACCGAAAGCACGTAGTCGGTATCGTGAATGTGCAGATCCTGCGCCGCGCCGCCCGAGCGTGTTACGTCCAAAAGCCAGTTGTCCCAGCCCCAAAGCGGTCTTGGGCTGATTCGGCGGAAGTTGGCAGACACCACCTTGCCATAAATGCCGCTATCCAGTATTTTCTTCAGGTGCACGTACTCGTCCCAGAAGCGGATAACCTGTCCCACTTGAACTTGACAGCCCGTTTCTGCCGCCCTTTGTGCCATAGCCTGCGCCTGCTCGTCGGTCAGCGCGACCGGCTTTTCCACAAACAGATATTTTACCTTATCCATGGCTGCCAGCGCGTACTTGGCGTGTAGATAGGTCGGCAGGCAAATGTCGATGGCATCGACGTTTGCCTTTTGGATAAGATCCATACCGTCCGAGAAGATCTCCGCACCGTCCGCCAGCGCCTCTGCCTTTTCGCGGCGGATATCTGCCACGGCGACAAGCTCTACGTCCTCGATGTTTTTGTAGCAATTCGCGTGCATAGTCCCCATAAAGCCGCATCCGATAAGTCCGATTCGAATCATGTTATTTCCTCCTTAAAATTTTATCCATCGCAAGCGAGGTGTTGTAGAGAATGGTTTCGGGATAGTGCTTATAATTCGGGATCATCTCGGCCGAGACCCAACCGTCATAGCCGATCTCCAAAAGTGCGTCGATCACACGTGGGTAGTCCACATCGCCGGCCAGCAGATCCACAAAGCCGTGAAGGCCGCCCGCCTCGATGCGGTAATCCTTGAAGTGCACCTTTTTGATCCGCCTGCCGAGAATGCGTACCCAGTCCTCGGGGTAGGAGCAATACAGCGTGTTGCCGATATCCAGATAACTGCCGACATAATCGCTTCCGATACTGTCGATGAAATCGCGCATCTCCATCGGGGACAGTAAAAATTTATTCCACACGTTTTCAAGGCCGATGCTGACCTTGGCAGCCTCCGCATAGGATTTCAGCTCATTTAAGCCCTCAAGTGCCCGCTCGTAGCAAACGTCGTAGGGCACTCTTTTTTCGGGGAAGGCGAAGGAGGTGTTGACCACGCCGGGGACGACGAGGACGGTGTCCGCGCCTAAAATTTGGGCGGTGTCGATCTGCTTTTTGATCATGTCCTTTGCCCTTTGGCGAAGGGTGGGGTCGTCGTCGCTCAGACGAAGCTCCCAGCACAGTCCGCACGAAAGGCTGTAAAGCGAAAGCCCAAGCTCCTCGGCCGCCGATCGGATGTCTATAAGCTCTTGCTTGCCCGAGGTCATCGAAAGCTCGCCGTCTGCATTCAGCGCCAGCTCCACGCCCTCAAAACCGGCCGCCTTGGCAAGCCCGAGGCTCTCGCGCACGCTTCCGGTGGGGAAAGACCAGATGTTGATTCCTTTTTTCATAAAAACCTCCTTGAAAAAAACGTTGTACCGTGCTATAATCATTATAAAGAAAGTGCGCGGTATTTTACAGATATTTTTTTACTCTATACGTGTAAAATTTTCCACAAGGAGAAAAACAAGTAAAAATATGAAAGCAACCTATATTAAAACGCATCTTCGGACGCTGATCAATGTAACCAAGATCGTTACCATTCACTACTACGAGTTTGACAAGAGCTTTACCTTTGGCGGTGAGTCGCATGACTTCTGGGAGATGGTCTACGTGGACAAGGGGAAGGTGCTTGTCAAGAGCGAGAGGGAGGAGCTTGTGCTCGGGCAGGGAGACATTATCTTCCACAAGCCCAACGAGTTTCACGCCATTCGCGCATATGATTCCGAGCCCAATTTTTTTGTGATCTCCTTTGTCTCGCACTCGCCGGCGATGACCTATTTCAAGAAGTACCATACGAGGCTGGATCATAAGCTTCGCCCCTTTATCTCGGCCATCATTCAGGAGGCGGAGGCCACCTTTACCATTCCGAAAAACGAGCCGACGCTTACACAGCTTGTCAAAAAGGAGGGCGCCATCCTCGGCGGAGAGCAGTTTATCAAAACCTATCTGGAGCAGCTTTTGATCCTGCTGATCCGTGACATTCAGAATGTGAGCCGGCTGAAGGTCTTTCCCAGCAAGGAAAGCATGGAGCATCATTTGATCTCGTCCATTCAGAGCTATCTTGAGGAGCATATCGAGGGAGAGCTTAAGATCGCCGAGGTCTGTGCGTACGTTGGCTACAGCAAAAGCTATCTTTACAAGCTTTTCCGTGAGCAGACCGGCACGACCATTGCCGCCTACCGAACTGTGCTTCGGGTGGGGCGCGCCAAGCAGCTGATCCGCGAAAACCGACTGAATTTTTCGCAGATCTCCGACCTGCTCTCCTTTGACAATCCCCAGTATTTCTCTCGCGTTTTTAAGCGGATCACCGGTATGTCTCCCTCGGAATTTAAGCAAACGCTTTCCTTGGAATAAAAAGGTGCTGAGCCAATGGCTCAGCACCTTTTGCATACAAAAGAGGGGACACC
>JAGAUC010000108.1 GCA_017621015.1 Clostridia bacterium
CGCCTGCCTCGCCTGTGGTAACGTGCGTGTTACGGATGGCGTCCAGAAGCGAGGTCTTACCGTGGTCAACGTGACCCATCACGCACACAACGGGTGCTCTGGGCTCGAGATTCTCCGCCGTATCCTCACTCTCGTCAAACAGCTTCTCCTCGATGGTGACCACCACCTCCTTGGTGATGTTGGCCCCCAGCTCGTCGGCCACAAGGTAGGCCGTATCGTAGTCAATAAACTGGTTGACCGTTACCATCATACCCATCATCATCAGCTTCTTGACCACCTCAGCCGCTGTGACCTTCAGGCGCGAGGCAAGCTCGCCCACCGAGATCTCGTCGGGGATGGAAACGTTGACGGGCACCTTCTTGACGGGAGCCGACGGCCCCTTCTTGCCCTTGCCGAAGCTTCTCTGATTCTGAGCACCGGTATTTCTCTTGATTCGCTGGTTTCCGCCGCGCATATCGGCCACGGAGTCCGAAACAAACGAATTCAGTCTCTCATCGTACTTGGAAAGGTCCACCGAGCCGCCGCGCATATCCACCACACGCGTAGCGCCTCTCTGCTTGTTGACCGTTCCGCCGCCCTTGGGGGTCTGCTCGCGGATGATCTGCTGAGGCTGGAACTTCTCGCGGGGTCCGCCCTGGAAGTTGCCGCTGTCCTTATCACGCATACCGCCGCCAAAGCCGCCTGGCTGGGGACGACCGCCCTGCGGACGACCTCCCTGCTGACCGCCAAAGCCACCCTGCGGACGGCCTCCCTGCTGGCCATTAAAGCCACCCTGCGGACGCGTTCCCTGCTGGCCATTAAAGCCACCCTGCGGACGTGCGCCCTGCTGGCCATTAAAGCCGCCCTGAGGACGCGTGCCCTGCTGGCCGCCAAAGCCGCCTTGCGGACGTGCACCCGTCTGGGGTGCCGCGGGACGTGCGGGAGGAGCCTTGGGCGCCGGAGCCGCGCTCACCTTCGGAGCCTCGGGCTTTTGAGGTGCCGCGGGCTTTGCCGCCACAGCCGGCTTCTCCTCCTTCTTTTCCACCGGAGTCTCGGGCTTCTTCACCTCAGGCTTGCTTTCCGCAGGCTTTTCGGCTTGCGGCTTGTCGGGTGCGACCTCGGCCTTTTTGGGCTCTGCCGCCTTCTCCTCCTTCTTTGCCGCCGGCTTCTGTGCCTCCGGCTCTACCACCTTCTCCTGCGGCTTCTCCGCAGGCTTTTCCTCGGCCTTCTTGGCCTTGGACGGAATATAGGTGATGCCATCGAGATAGTTTTCGATCTCGGTGATCTGATTGTCCTTTGTCATCGTGTCAAAAAGCACGTCGAATTCCACCGCCTCAAGTGATTTCTGCGTGTTCTTGACCTCAAAGCCCTTGGCGGTGAGAAGGTCCACGATGTCCTTGCTCTTCTTTCCAAGGTCCTTTGCCAATTGATTGATTTTAAACTGAGGGTTTACTGCCATACCTTACCCCACCTTTCTTTCGTGTTCGGATTGCTACGTCACAAAAACAGTTGTTCAAGGCCCTTTGCAAAGCTCGGATCGGTCACACCGACCGCGGCCAGCTCGCCGCTCTTTCCGAGCGCGTGGGCAAGCTCCGCTGTGGTAACCTTTACCGCATAGAGCGCCACGCCGTAATATTTGCATCGGTCCGAAAGTCGCTTTCTCGTATTCTCGGAGGCCCCGTCGGCCATCAGCACCATGCGGATGTCCTTTTTGCTCCCCAGGCTCTCGCAGATCTGCGGCGTGCCGCAGACCAGGCGTCCCGCCCGACGGCAAAGCCCAAGCAGGCCGAGAATTTTTGCCGTATCGTTTGCCTCTGACTTACACATTATCCCCAAGCTCCTTTTCCATCGTGTCGTAGACCTCCTCGGGAATGGTGCATTCCAGGCTTTTTTCGATCCGCCCGGACTTGCGCGCCTTTTTGAGACAGCCAAGATCCTTACAAATGTATGCGCCGCGGCCGTTCATCTTTCCCTTAAAGTCCAGTGCGACCGTGCCCTCGGGCGTGCGCACCACACGAAGGAGCTCCGCCTTGGGCTTGTGCTCATTACAGCCAAGGCATCGGCGCTCGGGAATCTTACGTTTCTTTTGTTCCATCTTTTATTCCGTCTTGATGTCGATCTTCATACCCGTAAGTCTGGCGGCAAGACGAGCGTTCTGCCCCTCCTTACCGATGGCAAGCGACAGCTGATCGGGCTCAACGATGACCTTGCAGCTTCTCTCGCCCGTCATAACGACCGACTCGACCTTTGCGGGGGCAAGAGCCGCCGCTACGTATTCCTCTTCACTCTCGCTGTACTTGACAATGTCGATCTTCTCACCGCCAAGCTCATCGACGATGCCGCCGATTCGCATACCGTGGTTACCGATACAAGCACCGACCGCATCCACATCCTCATCACGTGAGTACACCGCGATCTTACTGCGCGAGCCGGCCTCACGTGCCACACCCTTGATGAGAACGATGCCGTCCTCGATCTCGGGGATCTCCAGCTCAAACATACGGCGAACAAGACCTGCGTGTGCACGCGAAAGCGTAACCAGCGGACCGCGCAGCTCCTTGTTGACCTCAAGAATGTAAACCTTGATCTTCTGACCGACCTCGTACTCCTCACCGGGGATCTGCTCGCTCTTCAGAAGCGTTGCCATACCCGTACCGGTATCCAGGATGGCGTTACCCGTCATCGGATCGATCTTGCTGACCGTAGCGGTGATGATCTCCTCGCGCTTGCTCTCGTAAGCCTGCTGCATGGCATTTCTCTCACCCTCACGGATGGCCTGAATGATGACCGACTTGGCCGCGCCCGCGCTCAGACGGCGGAACTCCTTGGTCTTAAGCTCGGTCTCCACCACGCTGCCGATCTTGTGTCGACGGCTGATGGCCTTGGCCTGCTCCAGCGTAAGCTCGATCTCGGGGTTTTCAACCTCCTCAACGACCGTCATCTGCTGGTACAGCTTTACATCCTGCTTAACAGGATCGATGAGCACGCGCACGTTGGTGTTGTTGCCGTACTCCTTCTTGTACGCCGAGACGAGTGCCGCCTCGATCTTCTCGTACATATACTCCTTGGGTATGCCCTTTTCCTTCTCCAGCATATCCAGAGCGATGAAAAACTCCTTGTTCATACTTTTAATTCCTTTCGTTCAATCAATCTCCGAAATCAAATACCGTTTTCATTTTGGAAACCGCCGCACGCGGGAAGCTGAGCGCTCCGCTCGCTGTTTCCAGTGCGATCTCGCCATCCTCATAGTCGGCCAGAATGCCCGAAAAGCTCTTCGAGCCATTGACCGGCGCATAGAGTCTTACCTCCACGCGCGCGCCGATCGACGCCAGAATGTGCTCGTCGGTCCTGAGGTCGCGCTCAATACCGGGTGAGCTTACCTCCAGGTAGTACGCCCCCTCAATGGGGTCTGCCTCGTCAAGAATGGGGTCAATGGCGCGGTGCATTTTCTCGCAATCCTCAATGCCGATGCCCTCCTCCTTGTCGATGGTCACGCGAAGGATCATCTTGGTGCCCTCCTTGACGTACTCCACGTCCCACAGAAGGTATCCAAACTCCTCTGCCACGGGAAGGATCAGCGCTCTCACCGTTCCCGCCACGTTCCTTGAAGCTGTAGCCATAATCAAACGCTCCTCATCTAACAATTAAGAGTGGACCGAAGCCCACTCTCATAACCTAACATAGTATATCACACTTTTTACCCATATGCAAGGGTTTTTTAAAATTTTTTTCATCTTTTTTTATATTTTTCCAAAAGTAACGCCAAAAAAACACACATTCTCCGCATTTAACTGTTTACAAATTCGAAAAACTATGGTATACTACTATAATATGAATGGAAAAAGAAAGGAGACAGTCGGATATGAACGGTATACCAAGCGGCGACGCACGCCGTCTTCCTCTCGCTCCTTCCCTGATCCTTTCCGCGGCGCTTGCCTTCTTTATGGTATTCTGCGCCATCCCTGAGGTTATTTTCTGCCGATATATGGTCGTGCTTGTCTTTGTGCTTCTGCTTTTTGTGGCCGTTCGCTCAAGGCTTGTCACCGCCCTTTCGATCCTCCCCTGTATGATGGCCTTTCTCGCCGCCGAGAGCTCTCCGAGCTTTGCGCTGCTGCTTTGCGCCGTTGCCGTCATCGGCTATGGCGGCTTTGCCATCACGGCGGTGCATCCGATCTTGGTCATAGCCACACCGGTAGCGGCCTACCTTCTCGGCTTTGCGATCACCGCAAATCCGATGCGCGCACTTTTCTCGCTGACTCTGGTTCCGTTTGCCGTCGTGGCGGCGGTCTCCCTTCGCCTGCGCCTTTCGCGAACCGCCTCGGTCGCCGCCGTTTCCACGGCACTTGTGATCGGATTTTTGGCGCTGGTCGTCCTTTCGGTGATCGTGGGTGGCGGCTCACTTTCGGCTGACACGCTCCGCGCGTTTGTTCTGTACGCCAAGGAGCTTCTGACCCAAAGCCTCACCCCGCTTACCGAGGTTACAGAGCTTTCCGCCATTTTTGGCGTAACGGCCGAAACGGTATCGGCCACGGTCAACAGCATCCTGCGACTGTCGCCCACTATGCTGATCGTACCGATCGAGATCCTTTCCTACCTTGCCTGTCTCATTGCGATCACGCTCAGAGGCTCGCAATTTCCGGACGAAGAACTGCCCGCGCGGTGTCGCCTGTTCCGCATGAGCGCGCCCTCGGCCGTACTTTTCCTTGTCAGCTTTGCCCTCTCGCTTTTGCCGGCCGGCAGGAGCGACGCATTTGGCATTTTTCTGGTATCGGCGCTCAACCTTGCGCTGATCCTGATGCCCGGCCTTGCGCTTTGCGGTGCGATCCAGATCTTTGTTTCCTTCCGCAAAAAACGCTCGCTTCCACCCCTTCTGCTTATCATCCTTTGCCTTTGGTTTTCCTCGCTGTTGCCTATGATCCTCGCGTGTGTGGGTGCCTTCGGCATCCTTCGCACCGAGAAAGCGTGGCAGAAAAACCAACAACCTTAAACGACCGAAAGGAGTTTTCGCATGAAAAAGCAAAAGCAAAGATATATGGAGGAAAGCTCCTCGCTTCCCTTTAAGCTTTGTATACTGTTCGGTGTCTTTCTTCTGGCACTTTATACCGTTCTCTGCACGCTGGAGGATCTGCCGCACGACGTGATCGGCATTGTCCTTGTGGCCGTATATGTGGTCGCCGTACTGGTGGCCTTCTTCCGCCGCAGTCAGACGCAGGCGCGCAAAAAGCTGCGCCGCCAGGAGGCCGTTGCCATGAGCACGGTCATGGCGCAGACCATAAAAAACATTGGCATTCCCTTTGTGCTGACCGATGACGACGGCAAGATCGTCTGGTACAACCTGGGCTTTTCAAGTATGGTTGGCCGCAAGAACGCGCTCTTTGGCATTCACCTGAGCGAATTCTGTCAGATCTCCCCGACTGACCTGGTCAAGGCCACAAAGCTGGCCATCGAGTTCCACACCGAGACCGAGGGCGGCGCGGAAAACGAGACGCTGACCAAGGTCGGTGAGCGCACGTACGGCGTCCGCAGCTATGAGCTCCGCGTGGCGGAAAAGACTTACTACATGACCATTTTCTCGGACGCGACCGAGCTCTCGGAGCTCTCGACGCTTCACGAGAAGCAAAAGCCGGTCGTGGCTTACGTTATGCTTGACAATCTGGACGAGCTGGCGCAATATGTCCGTGTCAGCAGCCGTGAAGCCGCGGGCGAAGCCGAGGCGGTCCTTAAAACCTGGGCAGAGGATATGCACGCTCTCGTCCGCGAATACGACCGCGACAAATACGTGTTTGTCTTTTCCAAGGAGGCACTTGACGGCTGCGTCGCCGACAAATTCCAGATCCTTGACCAGATCCGCAACATCCGCCTGGGCGACAGCAGTATGCCCATCACGGTGTCCATCGGCGTTTCTTCGATGGGCGAAACCATGGCGGAGCTGGAGCAAAATGCACGCACCGCACTCGATATGGCGCTTCAGCGCGGCGGTGACCAGGTGGCACTCCGTAACGAAAACGGTCTGGAGTACTTCGGCGATCGCACCAAGAACCTTCAGAAAAAGACCAAGGTCATGGCACGTGTCATTGCCGGCCAGCTTCTCAACACCATTGCCACCTCGGGCAACGTCATCATTATGGGACACCGCAATCCCGACTTTGACTCCATCGGTGCCAGCGTGGGTCTTGCCCGCCTTTGCCTGCATTGCGGCGTAACGCCCCGTATCATCGTGGACAAGGGCAACCAAAGCTTCAAGGATTGCACGGCGGATCTGGTAAAGACCGACCTTTACCGCGACATCTTCCTGGATGCCGCTTCGGGTATGGATCTCATCCGCTCGGACACGCTCCTTATCATAACCGACGCCAACAACTTCACCATTCTTGAGGAGCCTGCCATCGCGCAGAGCATCCCGAATGTGGCCATCATTGACCACCACCGCAAGACCGCGGAATTCAAGCACGAGCCGCTGATCTCCTACATTGACCCGTCGGCCTCCTCCGCCTCGGAGCTGGTCGCCGAGATCCTTGAGGAGTGTCTCCCCGTGGGAACGCTTCTGAAGGAGGAGGCCACGGTGCTTCTGTCGGGCGTGATGGTGGATACCAAGAACTTCACCCGCTCCACGGGTACGCGCACCTTCTCGGCGGCGCTGTACCTGCGCGGCGAGGGCGGAAACGCCGAGATCGCCAGCACCTTCTTCAACGAGGACCTGGAGGACTACAACGCCGAGGCAAAATTCGGCTCCAGCCTTACAGTCTATCGCGAGCACATCGCCATTACCACCAGCATGGGTACCGAAAACACCGAGGGCGACCGCCTGGCAGCCTCAAAGGCCGCAGACAGGCTGCTCACCATCAAGAATGTCAAGGCCTCGTTTGCCCTTGTTGTCATCGACAACGCCATTCACATCTCCGCCCGCTCGGACGGCTCGATCAACGTACAGCTTATCCTCGAGCGCATCGGTGGCGGCGGACACTTTAACCTTGCCGGCGCGCGAGTCCCCGGTAAGAATATGAAAGAAACACTGGTACGCCTGAGAGCGGCCATCGACGATTATCTGGATACACAATCTTGAAAGGAAAAAGAACATGAAGGTTATACTTACACAGGACGTAAAAAGTCAGGGAAAAAAGGATCAGATCATTGAGGTTTCGGACGGCTACGCCAGAAACTTCCTCTTCCCCAAGAAATTAGCCATTCCCGCCGACGCAAAGGCACTCAACGAGGCCAAGAACAAGGAGGCCTCCCGCCTGCATAAGATCGAGGTGGAAAAGCAGCAGGCACAAGAGATCGCCGAAAAGCTGGACGCCACCCTCGTTAAGATCGTGGCCAAGAGCTCGGCCGACGGTCGCCTTTACGGAGCCATCACCTCCAAGGACGTGGCCGACTCGCTGATGAAGGACCACAAGATCGAGGTCGACAAGCGCAAGATCACCCTTCCCGAGCCCATCAAGACCTACGGCCGCTTTGAGCTTGAGGTCAAGCTGTATAATGACGTCACGGGCAAGATCCATCTTCTGGTCACCGAATAATTCCGAAAGGAACGCAACACAATGAATGAAGAATTCGTAAAGAAGCTTCCGTTTTCGCTGATCGCGGAGCAGTCGCTTCTCGGATCCATCCTCATCGACCCGAATTCCTTAAACGAGATCGCCGATCTCATTCGGGCGGAGGATTTCTACATCTCCGAGCACACCCAGATCTATCTGGCGATGCACGAGCTGTTCCTCACCAGCAGCGAGATCGACGTGGTCACGCTGATCGACGCGCTGGTCCGCAAGGGCATTTACGACAAGTCGGGCGGTGAGGATTACCTCAAAACGCTGTGCGAGGTCGTGCCAAGCGCCCTCAATGTCAAGGACTACGCCAAGATCGTCAAGGAAAAGAGCGTTCTGCGCCAGCTGATCGCCGTCAGCGGTGAGATCACCGAGACCGCGTACAGTGAGCAGGAGGAGGTCTCCCACATTCTTGACGCGGCGGAAAACAAGATCTTCGCCATCGCCCAAGGGCGCGACACCAAGACCTTCCGCCACATCCGCGAGGTACTGGTGGACGTGCACGGACACCTGCGCGACCTGCAGGAAAACCCCGATGAGGTCCAGGGCACTAAGACCGGCTTTTCGGGACTTGACAAGGTGCTGGTCGGCATGGGTAACAGTGACCTCATTCTCGTGGGTGCCCGTCCCGGTATGGGTAAGACCAGCTTTGTTCTGAATATCGGAACCAACGTAGCCCTGCAAACCAAAAAGACCGTGTGCATCTTCTCTCTGGAAATGTCCTGCGAGCAGCTGGTGTCACGTGTGCTTTCCAGCGAGGCCATGGTGGACAGCACCGCGCTTCGAAGCGGCAAGCTTTCAAGCGACGACTGGGACAAGCTGGCGGCCGTTTCCTCTAAGCTTGCGGGAACCGACATTCTCATCGACGATACCACCGGCATCACGGTTACAGGTATGAAGGCCAAGCTTCGCCGCGTCAAGAACCTGGGACTTGTCGTCATCGACTATCTCCAGCTGATGCAAAGCGACGGCAAGAACGACAACCGCGTGCAGGAGGTCTCCGAGATCTCCCGAGGTCTTAAGCTGATGGCCAAGGAGCTGGGTGTTCCCGTCATCTGCTGTGCGCAGCTTTCGCGTGGACCCGAATCGCGCACCGACAAAAAGCCCATGCTTTCCGACCTTCGTGACTCGGGAGCCATCGAGCAGGATGCCGACGTGGTTATGTTCCTGTACCGCGATGAATATTATAAGACCGATGCCTCCTCGCAGGATGCCAGCATCGCCGAGGTCATCATTCAGAAAAACCGTCACGGCTCGACGGGCACGGTGGAAATGGGCTGGATCGGTCGGTACACCAAGTTTATGACCAAGGCCGACGATAGCCTTACCGCACCGTAAAATATGAACCGCTTTACCGAGCCGCATCTTTTGTCGGGACTGCCCAAGGACACTCCCATTTTGCTTGCGCTTTCGGGCGGTGCCGATTCCCGGGCGCTTCTGCATATGCTTGTTGCCTACGGCGCGCCGCTTTCGTTGGCACACGTTGACCACGGCATTCGCGGTGAGAGCGCACGGCGCGACCGTGAATTTTGTCAAGCACTCGCCAAAGAGGCGGGACTTCCCTTTTACCTGCTTGAAACCGACGTCCCCGCGCTTGCCAAGCAAAACCGCACGGGTCTTGAGGAGCAGGCGCGCACCGAGCGCTACCGCTTTTTTGAACAGATCATGCGTGAGAAGGACATTCCCATTCTCGCCACCGCGCACAACGCCACCGACAACGCCGAAACGCTTGTGTTTCGGATGGCGCGCGGCACGGGTCTCTCGGGTCTTTGCGGCATCGCGCCCGCTCGCCCCTTCGGCGGCGGCGTGCTCATTCGCCCCATTCTCGAGATGACCAAGGAGGACATCCTTGCCTATTGCGAGATGCATTCGCTTGCCTATGTCACCGACGAGACCAACACCGATACCGCGTTTGCACGCAACCGCATCCGCCACAACGTGCTTCCCGAGCTGGAAACACTCAACGAGGGCGCGGTACGCCATATGGCCGAGCTTTGCGGATCGCTCCGCGAGGACGAGGCCTACCTGCAAAACGCCGCGCACGAGATGCTCAAGGCGGAGGACGGCGACGGGATTTCGCTTTCCCGGCTCCTCTCCCTGCCCCCCGCGCTCTCCGGCCGCGTGCTTGCCCTTCTTTTCGGCGAGCCGCCGCTCTCTCGCACCAACCGCGAGGAGATCTTAACGCTTGCACGGCGCGGCACGCCCCATTCCTCGCTCGATCTTCCGGGCGCAAGACGGGCACGCATCCAAAACGGACGGCTGATCGCCGCTCTTGCCGAGGAGCCACTATGTCCCCTACCCCCAACACCCGTAGGGCTTGGTGCCACCGAGCTTGCGGGGCGCAGAATGCTTCTGGTGATCGATTCGGAGCAAAAACCGAATGAATCGCGACTTTCCGCTAAAAATATTTACAAAAACGAAACAACAATTTATATAAATTCTGATAGAATAAAAAACGGATTGTTTGTTCGCGGCCGCAAGGAGGGCGATGTGCTCCTTTACCACGGCATGCACAAAAAGCTTCGCAAGCTGCAAAACGAGTGCGCGCTTGCCTTGCCCCTTCGCACCGCACTTCCCCTTCTCTGCGACGAGGACGGGATCCTGTGGTGTCCGCTGGTCGCCCTGCGCGACGGCGCGGCGGGCGATGCGCTGTTGCGCGTAACTCTCTTTTATTAAAATACATTACGAGAAAGGGTTTGCTATGACCAACATCGAAAAAGATGTAGAAGAAGTACTGTTTGACCAAAAGGCATTGGGTGAGATCCTCGACCGCCTGGCAAGTGAGATCATCCGGGATTACAAGGATTCGCCGCGAAAGCTTTTGATCCTCTCCATCCTCAAGGGCTCGATCACGTTTACCGCGGATCTGATGCGCCGTATTCCTCTGCCGCTGGAGCTGGACTTTATGAAGGTCTCGTCCTACGGCTCGGGCACGGTATCGGCGGGTCCGCTCAAGATCTCGCTGGACCTCAACCGCGACGACATCAGCGACCTTGACATTCTTGTGGTCGAGGACATCGTAGACAGCGGAAAAACGCTCTCCAAGCTCAAGGTGCACCTTGCCGAGCGCGGGGCACACAGCGTAAAGATCTGCACGCTTCTGGATAAGCCGTCACGCCGTGAGGTCGAGCTGAAGGCCGACTACTGCGGCGCGGAGATCCCCGACAAATTTGTCATTGGCTACGGTCTGGACTATGATGAAAAATACCGTAACCTGCCTTACGTCGGCGTTCTCAGCCCGAAGGTATATATGTAAAGGTACACAACCGACAAAAAGGAGTAAATATGAAGGGTAATTTCAAGGCCATCATCTTTTATATCGTACTGATTCTCGTCATTGTGCTGTCGGTCTCGGCCTTCTTTGGCTCGACCAAGGAGGAAAAGACGATCTACAGCGACATCGTAGAATACTTTAAGACCGATTCGGTCGTGTCCTTCTACTTTGACGAGAATTATTACCTGACTATGGAGGTCGTGGACAGCGCC
>JAGAUC010000109.1 GCA_017621015.1 Clostridia bacterium
CCGTCAGCATCACGGGTGTGATGCCGCGCGCTAAAAGTGCCTCCATGGCCGCGCGACTGTCGGGCTTTATGCGGTCAGACAGGTGAAACACGCCCACTCGGCCGCTTGGCTTTTCGCCCACAAGCACCTGCGTGCCGCTTGCCACCGCACCCACCGAAAAGCCGTTCTCGGTGAGGTATTCGCGCTTTCCTACGTAATATTCCAGGTTGCCAATTCGGCCGCAAACACCCTTGCCCACCTGATTTTCAAACGACTCGACCGCAAGGGGCAACGTCCCCTTTTCCTCGGCGTACAGACAGATGGCGTGCGCCAGCGGATGCGAGGAATTTCGCTCCAGCGAATACGCCGCCGCCAGCAAGGTCTCGTCCACATCCTCGGTCTCTCTCACCTCGGGCTTACCGAAGGTGACCGTGCCCGTTTTATCAAAAAGAACGTATTTGACAAGTCCCAGCTTTTCCAGCGCCGCCGCGTTGCGGATAAGAATGCCGCGCGTGGCGCCAAGGCCGGTGCCCACCGTGATGGCCGTGGGGGTGGCCAGCCCCAGCGCGCAAGGGCAGGAAATGACCAGCACCGACACCGCCGGGCGGATGGCCGCGCCGAAACTGCCGGTAAAGATCATCCATAAAGTAAAGGTAACAAGGGAAATGCCCATCACCACGGGCACAAAGACCGCCGCCACCTTATCGGCAAAGCGCGAGATCTTGGCCTTGCCTGCCGATGCGTTTTCCAAAAGCGTCAAAATGCGGCGAATGGAGCTGTCCTCACTCGTTTTGGTGACTCGCACGGTAACAAAGCCGTCGCGCAGAAGAGTAGAGGCAAACACCGACGCGCCCACGCTCTTGTCCACGGGCATGCTCTCACCCGTGAGGTTGGCCTCGTCGGCCGAGCCAAAGCCTTCCACCACCTCACCGTCCACCGGGATGGCTTCTCCGGCACAAATTACAACCAGATCTCCCACCAAAAGCTCGGAAACAAGCTTTTTTTGGCGTTCATTCCCCACAAGAACCGTTGCTTCCTTGGGGATAAGCTCCGAAAGCGAGCGCATGGCGTCGCCCGTGTGCTTTTTGGCGCGGCTCTCCAAAAGCTTGCCAAGCGACACAAGCGCTAAGATCATGGCCGCCGAATCAAAATACAGGTCGTGCAAATGCGCCATGGGCGAAATGCCAAGCAGAATGGCGCCCACGCCAAAGAGGCTATACACAAGTGAAGCGCCCGCGCCGAGTGCGATCAGCGAATCCATATTGGGGGCAAGCGCCGCAAGTGCCGAAAAGCCGCCGCGAAAGTATTTGAAATTGAGCACCACCACCGGCACCGTCAGCGCCAGCTGTAAAAGCGCCATCAAAATGGGGTAAAGCCGTCCCTCACCCTCGGGAATTCCGATCATATGTCCCATCGCCACAAACATCAGAAGGGCGCTGAGCACCAGCGATACGATCAGCTTTTTCTTATTTTTGCGGTACTCCGCGTCGGTGTCCTGCTGCTTGCGGTCGACCAAAAGGTCGTAGCCGGCGGCCCTGAGTGCGCGCGTAAGCATCTCGCGCACCTCTCCCTCAGGCAACGCCGAGTCAAAGACCACCGCTCCCGTCAGCAAATTGACGCTGACATCCGAAAAGCCGCATTTTTGCACTGCACGCTCAACGTGCGCCACGCACGCCGCACATACCATTCCTTTGACAAAATACCGATATCTCATTCCGATACCTTTCTTTACTATAAATTGATGTTTGTCGGGGAGGAACGTGTAGGGGACTTTTGGAAAAAGTCCCC
>JAGAUC010000110.1 GCA_017621015.1 Clostridia bacterium
GCCCTCGGTGAGGCCTTCAAAATCTGCCTCATAGGAGTAAGCAGGCATCTCGATCACAAGCGTCACGCTCTTTTCCGCACCAAGTGCGGCAAGAGCCGAAACGTCGATCTCAACCACGCCGTCCTCGACCATCGCCTCGGCGATCTTGGTGAGCGAAAGTCCTGCAAGTGTGTTATAGCAGAAGCTTTCGTCGGGTGTATAATCCGCAATCGCGGAAAGAGTGACCTTGGTCGCCGCACTCACGCTGACGGGCTGATAGAGCGTTGCGCTCGATGCGCCTACAAGCGACTCGGCCGAGAAGGTCAGCACACCGACGCGCGACGCGTCGATAATGGGTGAAAGATCAAGACCGTAATTTTGCGTGGGAGCCACCTTGGAAACGTAGGTCGAGACAAGCGGACGGACCGCATAATCCTCGGCCGTCTCAAAGCAGGTCAACTCCTCGGCAATGCACTTAAAGCCGCTGATGCTCTTGGCGTCATTCGTCACGCTTACGCGGTAAGTCGAGTTTGCCGCAAGACCGCCGGTAACGAAAACAAAACTTGTATTCGTCTGATCCAGCGCCTTCCACGTGCCGCCCACGCGAAGACCCGTGGTCTCGTTCATCACCACGATTCCCTTCTTGAAGCTCGAGGGGTCCATCTCCTTGTCAAAGGAAACGGTGATCGCATCGAGCAGGCCCACCTCTGCCGTGTCCTTGGCAGGGGTGACACCCGTTACGTTCGGGGTGCTGGTATCGGTCCAGCTGCTGCCGCCCTCAAGGTCGCCCTCGGGGAATTCAACAGTCTCGCTGTTAGTGGTCACGAGAGAAACGCGTCCGCTTGTCGCGCCCTCACTCGAAAGCAGAGTCACGCGCGGCTTGGCCTCCTCGACCTTGAAGTCGTCAAACCAGGTATAGTGGCTCTCCACGTAGTTGGGAGGCTGAACGGTAAACATACCTGCCTGCGTGTTCACCATGGCCTCAGTGACCGTAACGTAAACGCACATATCCTGCCATACGTTTGCCTCGGTGGTGAACGCCGTTCTGTCACCCTCGCAGTAAGCGTTGCTGTAGGGCGAAACGGGACCCGTGAAGGCACCCACCGAATTCGACGAGCCCTCTCCGGCCGTAGCGCTCATAAATCCGTAATAGGACGCACCCGCAAGCTCGGTCTTGATGCGGAAGGAGATGCGGTAGGTCTTACCGATATCGTCCGCCGTCAGATCGCCGTCTTTCAGCATATTGTAAAACCGAATGGTGTTGACGTTGTTCGCCACAAAGCGAATGACGTTGGAGCCGTCCATCTCCACGATGTAGGGCGCGCCGTAGTTTCCGCTCAGCTTCACAAGATACTGCTCGGAATAGGGGCTGTTATGCAGCGCGTTTCTGCCCGCATCGATCACGGTGTCTGCCGCATAGCCCTCGTAGTCCTCCTCAAAGACAAAGGCATTCTCGATGGCCGTTTCGTTCGAAACGATGGCCAGCGTGACGTAGTTGCCTGCATTTTCAACCTCGGACAACGCCGAAAGGTCAAGCGAAAGCTCGGCCGAGGTGATTTCATAGGAGCCAAGCGACACCTTATGCTTCCACGCGTCGCTCGCTACAAGCAAATTGTAGCTCAGAGCGGCCTCATCCACCTTGATGTCGGGCATTGCCCAGACGGTGACGCTTGTATTGGCATCACGCGACACAAGCGAGGAAAGCGTGATCTCAGACGCCGACGCCACACTCGCTGCCGGGTAGGACAAAAGCGCGATGTGATCGGTGTCGATGAGAAGCGTATTCTCCTCCCCGTATACCGCGTCGGGCTTGGAGATCGAAACGTAGGTGTCGGCCGCAGGACGGAGCGCATATGTGCCCTCGGTCGTAAAGGTCACAGACTTTTCGTTGACAAGCGCAACGCCGTCCTTGGACCGGATGTCACTCGTTGCCGTGATGGTGTAAGTCGTGCCGGCCGAAAGACCGCTCGTCTCAAAGGTATACATGGTCTCGGCCTCGCTGGCCACCCACGTGCCGCCCACGCGGTTGCCTGCGCCATCGGTCACCACCATACCATAGTTGACGCTATCGGCTGTAACAGGCTGAAGGAACTTGACCTGGATCTTGTGGATACGGTCATAGGAGTTCATCTCCCAGCCAACGGGCGTAAAGGGACCGCTGTTCCACTCGCCCGAAACGGGAACGTCGGTGGAATTGTCCGTAGGCGTGATCCAAAGCACCTCGGGAGCCTTGTTTTCCTCGGGCTTAAGATGTACGTCAAAGAACTTGATCATGGCCTCGAAGCGATCGTAGCCGTACTGATCGTCGTAGCCGACAGGATAGGTATGACCTTGATCGAGCATGGGAATCAGCAGATACGGCGTATCCACGTTGATATCGTACCAGCTCTCAAGGTAATCAAAGTAATTGTAGCAATTATAGGGGTCGCGGACACCGTCCGAGATGACCATGGGAACTCTTTGCTCATTGGCAAAGGTCTGTCTGCCAAAGAGCATCTCGATACCGAAGCCAGACGAGCAGTAGGTGCAGGTGACCTCTGCATCGAGCTCGGTCTCGCCGTTCGCCGCAGTCTTGAAGGGCTGAACGATGGCCTTCAGGCGATTGTCGGGCGTCTTTTCGGTGTTTGCTACACCTTCCTCATAGATATCGCCAAAGGA
>JAGAUC010000111.1 GCA_017621015.1 Clostridia bacterium
CATAATTACGTACCTACCTTTGCAATGACCTTCTTAACGATCATATTTGCACCCACCATGATCAGGAAGAGCACAACTGCGATCGCCGAAGCGTAACCGATCTCAAATCTCTGTCCGTAATAGTCGTCCAGGTGGTGCATAATGGTATGCGCCGCATAGTCGACCGACGGGAATCCGCAAAGTGCGGTAACAATAGCACCAAAGCCGAAGGAGTTGGTGATCGCCATGATGGCACCGAACATCAGCTGCGGTCCCATATTGGGAAGCGTGATGTACCAAAGCTCCTGCCAACGGTTTTTAACGCCGTCCACGGCGCCCGCCTCATACTGCGCCTTGTCCACGCCCTGAAGACCGGCGATGAAGGACAGGAACGCCGTACCCAGTGATGTCCAAAGAGCAACCACGATACACAGCGGCATAACGTAATTGGCATCCTGGAAGAACTGGATGGGCGAGGTGGTAAGACCCATTTCCAAAAGTCTTGCGTTTACCCAACCGTACGAGTCACCCGAGAAAAGGGTCTGCCAGATGAGGTACACCTGACCCGAGATCGAGGGTGCATAGAAGATAAGGGTAATGACAGCACGGATCTTGGGCGGGAGCTCGTTGATGAACCACGCAACCATAAAGGAAAGCAGGTACGAGATCGGGCCTACGATAACCGCGAAGATAAAGGTATTCTTGACAGCGATAATGAAAATATCATCATCCAGGAACAAGCGAACGTAGTTCTCAGCGAACACAAAGTTCGGCCACTCAAGCATGTTAAAGTCAGTAAAGCTGAAGATAATGGAAAGCACGACGGGAACGATCGTGAACAGTGTAAAGATGAGCATGAAAGGAAGAACCATAAGGTACGCAACCTTATTGTTCTTGATCTCCTTCCACGTCCACTGCCAGCGAGTCATGTCTTTCCGGGAAACAGCTTTTTTCTCTGCTGCTTTGTTTGACATTTTTCTCTCCTTAAATCAAATAGAATATATCGATCTCATCATTCCTGATAACTGATCAGTGCCTTCAGAGCCTCGTTCATCAGCGTGATCGCCTGATTTACGCCCTCCGCGTCGCTTGCGCTGACGCTGATGCCGCTCATGGTTGCGATGCAAGCCTCAAGGATCTCCATCTGCTTTTCCTGGCTGATCTTATTATCGGTGTCGGCAGCCTTTGACAGTTCCAGAATCATGCTTTCAAATTCGCTTTGATACTGCTTTTTCACGCTGTCGCTGATCGTATAGTTGATGGTCTTAAGAACGACCTCTCCGTTCTCGTCAGCCACACCGATCTCGATACCGATCTTACCCGTCTCGAGAAGTGTGAGAGCCTGAGAGAGTCGCTTTTCCGAAAGCTTCTGTCCGACGTAGTCGAGCGTTTCCAGCTCAAACTCGGCACGCTTTCTGGTGATCTCTTTATTGATCGTTGTAATATAGGAAAGAAGTTCCTCAACAGGGTCCGCGCCGCTGTTGATCGCAGCAAGAAGAGCAAATCCTGTGTAACGGGCAATGATGTAAGAGCCGGGGTAGTTGGGAACCGAAGCGAGGTTGTTGAACTGAAGCTTGATCTCCTTCAGCTCATCCGCCGACCACGGAAGTCCCTCAAGCGCCTCGATGTTTGCCGTCGGGTGCTTTGCGGAAGGACCGAGGATGGCGACCATCTCATTGGAGTACTGAGCCTGGCAGCTCTCACCCGAGTGCCATCTCATGAATTCCCACGCGCCGTCGATGTTGCGGCAGCCGTTGATCATAGCGATCGCCGTAACGGTGGAAACCGCGCAGTTGTTGATGTTACCGTAAGCGTCCTCGGTACCGGGCATCGGGTACATACCCCAAAGGCCCTCGATCTCGGTTGCGAATACCTTCAGATTGTTGTATGTTGCCGTATATCCGGCAAAGCCGATCGGCATCTCACCGGTACGGAAACGGTTAGCAAAATCGTATGCATAGGGGAAGGAGTAGTTGGTATACAGACTGCACATAAACTCAAACGCCTCAAGACCGGTGTTGGAGTCCAGATTGATTCTCATACCGTTGTCGGCAAACAGCTCGCCGCCCATCTGGTAAAGGAAGATCTGATAGTCGGAGTGCATACCGATCTGCATGTTGTTCGCCTGGAGCACGGGAATGGCCGCCAGAACGTCATCCCAGGTCTTGGGAATATCCAGGTCAAGCTGTGCCAGAATGTCCTTACGAACAAACATCATATTGAATGCCTGCGTCTCAGGCAGACCGTAGTAGTGCATCTTCTTGGCCGCATCCTCAATGCCGAGAACCAGCATTGCCGCCTCGTTGAACTGGCGGGTCTCGGGGTCAAGGCAAAGCTCCTCGAAGCCGTCACAGCCCTCGATCGGGATCAGCGCACCACGGATAGCATAGTTAATAATATCACTCTGCGCAAGACCGATGTATACATCAGGTCCGCTCTTAGCCAGAATCGAAGGAAGAAGCGTACCGGCCGCAACCAGCTTAAGGTTTACGGGAACACCGGTTTCGGGCGTGAATTCATTGTTAACGAGGTTACGGATAACCTGGGACTGGTCACGGCCGTATGCCAGCCAGACCTCAACGATGCCCTCGTCGTCCTTGCCGTAATCCTCCATCGCACCCATTCGGTCGTAGTTACGAATAAAGCTCTGGAAGAAGCTCTGAAGCTCGTGACCGAAGGACTGGAAGAAGTTGGCCTCGGCCTTCGGGAGAGGCTGATCGGTGCCCTGGATCAGAAGATAATCAAGCTGCAGGGGCTGGGTCTTGGCATCGCTGATCCAAGTACCAAGCGAACCGATGTTACTCTTGAACTGAGCGAGGTTTCTTGCGATCTCATTCTCAGGATCGTTACCCATACGCTCAAGCAGCCAAGCCACCTTTTCCAGCGTAGCCGCCATCGAGCCCTTGATACCGGACATATTCTCAAGCTCAGCAACCAGCTCGTAAAGAAGCTTACCCTTTTCGGCAAGGTCCTCGACCACGTCGGGCATAACGCGCTTGAAGCCGTAGTCACGGTAGTCATCGGGATCCGCACCGGTCAGCATCAGAATGCTCAGATAGTCGGTGTTGATCTCCTCAAGGATGGTCTCGACCTGTGCCACCAGCGAGCCCATCGAGCCAAGCGTCACCACAAGGTCGATGCGGTACTCAACGCCCTTTTCAAAATAGAAGGAAAGGTCAGCACTTCCGTCGGACAGCACCTTGGTCTGCCACTTGGTATCGTAATCAAAGCGAAGCTGTGCAGCCTCCATGCAAGGCACACCGTTGTAGTAACCGGCAAGATCGCCGTACTTCGCCTTATATTCTTCCTCTGTATAATCGGTGTAAATGCCGAGAGAGCGGGAGGAATACATACCGTCAAGCACCGACTGGCTGAATCTCGCTACAATATTATATACGCCGCTTTCCGCCACGGAGAATTTGTAGGAGACCGTCTGGCCGGAGGACACCCATTTCTCACCGCCGACACCGCCAATGGAGTTCAGAAGCGTGTAGCCGGTCGCAATGGGATGGGTCAGCGCCGAGCGCGTATCCTCCATCGGATACACCGTCTGCGAGGAGGTGGACAGCGGATACTCACCCTCAAGCTGAACCTTATCGGTTCCGATCACCTGCGGATATTCGGCGCGGATTTCCTCGATCGACTTGTAGCTCTCGTGGGGAATCAGGCGGATCGACTTGATCGCCATCGGCTCGCTGACACCCGTAAGCGAGATCACCGTCTCGTCGGATTTTTCAAAGACAAACTCGAAGGACTCGGAATAATAACCGTTTCCGTCGTGGATCTCATAATCTCTCCACGAGGGGCTCTGTGCCAGCGTGGGGCGGATCTCATTGTTGTCGATATCGCGGGTGTAGAAACGAAGTCCCGTTTCGTTGCAGTAAGCGATCTTCTCAGCGGTCCACACCTCGGGGATCTTATGCAAAACATAGGTTCCGTCCTCACGGATCTCCGTTATGGCCTCAAAGCCTGCCGCCTTCGCTCTCGCCAGAAGATCGGCCGCCTGTGCCGCATCCGCTGCCTTCAGCTCACCGTCAATGTAATTGTTGGTGTAGGTTTTAGGCAGACTCAGATAGCGTGCCTCAAGGAACGGAATGGCCGAATCGATACGGAAGATTCTTCCGATATCGGTAGCCTTACTCACCACCGTGCCGTCGTTGGTCTTATGTACGGCATAGTACTCAATGATGATGCTGTATCTTGCTCTTTCGGGGATGGCAACCTTCCAGGACACCGTTCCCGCAGAGGGCGTATACAGCGCCTCAACACCGTCATAGGTCTCGATCTTGTAGGCGGCGTCGGTTCCCTCGGCATACAGATCGGCGATCGCATCAATGACGATCTCCTCCTTGCCCGGATCTACCTTCCAGGTATATGTCGTCTTCTTAACACCGTTTTCCACGACCGTACCAACTACGCAGTGCTCAGCGCGGTACTCGTCATAGGATTTGGAGTCAAGAATCTCGCGCACGTCGTCAATGGTGGCGTCGGTTACCGAGTTGTTACCGGCATTCGACCCCGTTGCGCCTGCTTCGGGCGACACGGTAAGCGTGGGCGCCGAAAGTAACACGTTTTCTTCTGCCGACGCAACGATCGTTGCTCCCGACAAAAGGAACGTCAAAGCAAGCACCAAAGACAAGATTCTTTGGGTTTTCTTCTTGTTCATAAGTCTTCCTCCTGCATTTGTGAACATGGGCATATGGCATTCCGCACAAGGGCGACCGAGCCCCGGCGGCGGAGTGCGTAACAGCGCACATGAAAAAATTTGACGTTTTTCGCGTCAAATCGTCTCAAAAAGCGCTCAATATGCTATTATTTATATCGATATCATACCACAAAACCGCTTCCCTGTCAAGGAAAATCCTTACATAGATATATATGGCACAAAACCGAAAATCCTTTTCCCCCAAGGGTTTGCGGGCTTTTTGTCTTTTTATTTCTACGCCGAGTTTTTCACCCTTTGCCAAACGGTAAATCACACTTACCCGCTCTTGCTCAATTCCCCTTGTTTTTTTGCTTTTTTTGTGCACTTTAGCCATTCTCCAAAACTGCAAAAATGTGCCTCTGAAAATAGGGTAAATTATTTTTACCGGCGTGTAAATCTCCTCTTTTTTCACCCGCTCAGACGCGCCTCAAAAAAACGCCTGTTTTTTGTGATTTGTGCACAAGATATGAACAAAAAATCGGCAAGAATTTTCCATTCTTTTTTTGCCGCTTACCAAAATATTTTTTCTTCCAAACGCGATGCGCCCTTTTTTTGCACAGAATTCAGGACGTTTTGATGCGCTTTTTCCTTTATTTGACTTTTATGGTTATTTGTTCCATTCACAAAAAAGCCCCCATTTCTTTCACTCGCCACCCCACATCGCGCTCGCGCCACACTTGCCTCACCGACCTCACCTGCCATCCTTGTCCCCCGCCCCTGTTGCTCCTGTCTCCTCGCTTCCCCTTTCGGTTTCTTGTCACGAAAAGTCACAATGTTAAAGCCGAACACACGGTCGCACACAAACAGGGCCGTGACGTATTGGAAAACCGCCCATCCAACGCTCTCCCACAAAAAGGAAAACAAAAAAAGACGGCTGCAATACTGCACACTGCCACAAGTCCGATTTGCACCGGCAGGCTTCCGTCTTTCACCAATATTATACCACGAGACTCTGAAAAGTCAATGTTTTTAACGAACGCCCCGAGACCCCTAAAAAGATGCAGGATCCTTCGCGGCCAAGACACGGCGGTCAGAGTGTGACACTAAGCTTTATACATAGAATTTATTGCCATTACATATCCACCACTCAGCACCCTAAATTTATGATTTTATTGTTCTTTAATCTTGTTGTATTTATTATTTATTTGGTATATTTATGATTTTTCGTGTTATTTTATTTTGATTTAGAGCAGTTTTATAATATGGAATTTCTTTTGATCCGGATATAAAAACGCGCCGTGCGATATGGCACAGCGCGTAGCTTATATGTGTTGGTTTTTGAAATGAATCTCCGATATCGGATAGTCCCTTTAGTGAAGCTCACACTCGTGGCAATCCTCAGGCATCGGGATCTCCTTGTCAATTCCATTTTTCTTGTAGTAATCCGCAACCGCCGCCTTGATGGCCTCCTCGGCAAGCACCGAGCAGTGGATCTTGACGGGCGGAAGTCCCTCAAGCGCCTCCACAACGGCGGAGTTGGTAAGAGCCAGCGCCTCGTCGATGCTCTTGCCCTTGACAAGCTCGGTGGCCATCGAGGAGGTGGCGATCGCCGCGCCGCAACCAAAAGTCTTGAAGCTGACATCGGTAATGATGCCCGTCTCCTTGTCGACCTTGATGAACATCTGCATAATATCACCGCACTTGGCGTTGCCA
>JAGAUC010000112.1 GCA_017621015.1 Clostridia bacterium
CAGGCACTCATAAGGGCATCACCTCCATCCAGATGGACCTTAAGATCGACGGCCTTACGCCCGAGATCATTCGCGCCGCTCTCGATCAGACCCACGTTGGCAGAGACTATATCATTGATGAGGTCATTCTCAAGGCGATCGCGGCTCCCAGAGCTGAGGTTTCCAAGTATGCTCCCAAGATGACCACCATGAAGATCGATCCCGACAAGATCCGTGAGGTTATCGGTAAGGGTGGCTCGGTCATTCAGAAGATCGTTGCCGACACCGGTGCCAAGGTGGATATCGACGATGACGGTACCATCCACATCGCCGCTGTTAACGACGCACAGGCCGTGGCCGCCAAGTCCATGATCGATGCGATCGTATTCGAGCCGGAGGTTGGTGCCGTTTACTCGGGTACGGTTACCGGCATCAAGGAGTTTGGTGCATTCGCTGAGTATGCACCCGGCAAGGAGGGCCTTGTTCACATCTCCAAGATTGCAAAGACCCGCATTGATAAGGTTGAGGATGTTCTCAAGCTTGGCGATGCCGTAAAGGTCAAGTATATGGGCCTTGACAAGAAGGGCCGTATGGACTTCTCGATCAAGGATGCTCTTGAGGACTGATTCGCAAATCGCGTAAAATTCTTTTGAAAGGAGCTTCGCTATGGCAGGAACGGCAAACGGCGGCAGAACGCCGAAAAGACCGACCGCACCGAACGGAAAAACCAAACCCTTTTCCTCTGTCAATTACAGAGATGCGCGCCTTGCCAAGGAAAGACAGCGCAGACAGTACGAGCAGCAAAAGAAGGAAAAGATCGTCTTTGCCCTCTTTGTTGTTGTCATTATTGTGCTGATCCTGATCGCCATTCTGGTTTTTAAGAAGGCAATCGACAATGGCGAAGCAAACGATACACAAACCGACACCGAAACTACGACCGCGCCAATCGAGCAAACCACGCCGCCTGACGTGCAGGCGCTTGACCAATTCCTTAAGGAAATGTGCGGTAAGGAGCAGATCCACACGGGCAACCTTCTCCTGGTGGATGCCTCGCATCCTTTCACCGCCTCGGTCGAGTCTGTTAACGTTTACTCGGGACGCACCAAGTTCCAAAAGGGCGAAAAGACCGTGTATTCCTATTATCTGCCTGACACCACGCCTACGCTTTCGGCCGATGCGCTTACCGCGCTTAACCAAATGGCGGACGATTTCTATGAGCTTACGGGCAATAACGATCTTTACCTGGACAAGGCTTATGATGCCGCGGCCATCGGAGATCACGCCACGGGACTTGCCTTCGACCTTTCGGTTTACACCATCAAGCAAGAGCATTACGAGTTAAGCGATGCGACGGCCTCTTCGGATTTCGAGTGGGTATTCAACAATTACTACAAGTACGGCTTTGTGATGGAGTCTCCCGCACAGTCGGGCGAGCGCCATTATCACTTCCGCTACGTAGGCATTCCCGCAGCAACGTATCTGTTCCGAAACGAGATTACGCTCGGCGAATTTTTGACAAAGCTCACCGCCGATCACGCCTTTGCTGATGGCAAGACCAACGCCACCTCGGTTACGACCGATGACGGTGCGGTCTACGAATTCTATTATGTTGAGGCGACAGGCGGCGACATGACAAGCGTTCCCGTTCACGAGGATGCCCTCTTCTTTAGCATTTCGGGCGACAACCGAAACGGTTTTGTCGTTACTGTACGTATGAGTTAACCTAAAAAACAAAAACTAAGAGCAGAAACAAATGTTTCTGCTCTTTTTCTTTCCCACTTTTTTCAAATTTTGATTTGTCGAAGAGATACGTGTAGGGG
>JAGAUC010000113.1 GCA_017621015.1 Clostridia bacterium
CGTTAAGCTCACCGGGGAGACTGCGGATCGTGATGTCGCCGTTTACCGTGAGGGTGCTACTGATCGCCACGTCACGGTAAAGCTCGATGATCGCCGTCTCGCCGCTTACTGCATTCAACGCGCTTGCAAGCCAGCCATAGGTCCAGGTCACACCGCCGTCGGTGCTGTAACGCACAGTCATATCCGAGGTCGGGAATGCGGAGATCTTTCCGCAAGAACAGATCACGGGAGTCGTGCCGGTTGCGCCCTCGGTCTCACAAACGTGAGGAACCTTGGTAGCTGTGTAGGTGGTCACCTCAGCGTCCACACCCTCATAGGTGTGCGTAGCGTAGGTATATGCGCCCACCTTTTCGGTTGCCGTGGCGCTCGAGCACTCGGTACCCTCGGTAAAGCTTACGGTAAAGCCGTTCAGAATCAGCCTTGCTTTCTGATCCGCCCAAAGGAAGAGGTCGGCATCCGTTACGTTAGCCAAAAGCTTGATGGGAGCCTTGTCACCCACTTCGGCATAAGCCGCCTCCAGCGAAGGATAACGGGTGATCTTGCCCTCATAATCTACCTCGGCAACCGCATCTGTCAGTATGATATATTGACCGGAAACCTTGGCTATCTTGCCCGTATTGCTGTCCACCAGACCGGGAATGATCGCGCCATCCTCCCAGCCTCCTCCAGCCGTGCCAAGATAGGGGTTACTTGCGGGTAGACGCAAATATTTCTCAGAGGAAAAGCCAAATGAGCCGACGAAATCGGAGGCAACCGTCAAATTTTCATCATCATGATGCATATACGTATAAACAAGATCCGCGCCGAGAATGGGGGTTTCACTTACATTATTTCCGTCAAAGAAATAACCGTAGTTGTCTCGAATGATTGGATTGCCCGATATCGTTATTTTGTTCAGATGTCCGCCATTTACCAAGCCAGAAACCGCACCGTCAACAAAGGTGTTTGCGTATTGGTTGGTCGCATTACCGTTTCTGTATGAGGTGTTTCCGGTAATCAGGCCGCCTGCCATATTGAAGGTGGTATGACCGCGCATATATACCGCCGGTCCGCTTCCAAATCCGGTGTTACACTCACAGCCCTTGATCAAGCCGCCATTCATATTAAACACAACATTGGCACTGGTATTTACCTGGTGGCCCAAATAGATTCCACCGCCCAGATTACCCTTGCAGTTCAAAATGGCACTGCCGGTGTTCATCTCCACAGTTCCCATGGGCGCGTAGATCGCACCGCCATGTCTCGATGTAGAACCCGAATACTGAATGGTTGCTCCTGCATTCAATACCACCTTATCATTAGCGCCGGTCAAAGAAACCATGCCGCCGTTTACACCGGCATCCTGGTTCTCATTACCGTCAAGAGTGATATTGGCAAAGGTCAGCGTAGTTTCGGCGTTACCGCCTTTCACTGTAAACATCGACCCATTTGTAAACGAGGAGCCTCTGGTAAGGGTATAAATGCTATCACCCTTGCTCTGAACGGTGATATTACCGCCCGTGATCGTCGTGCCGGCGGTAAGGGTAATGTCCTGCAAAACCGCTACGGTTGCCTTGTCGGCCTTGCTTGCCGCCGTCAGGGCATCTGCCAGCGTTGTGTAACGTCTGGGGAGGCCGTCTCCCGTGTCAACCTCTGCCTCGGCAGGTGTCCAGCCAATGTAACCATCTGCCTTTACGATTGCTACGTTCCCACGGTTGGTATCGACCAGACCGGAGAGTATGTTGCCTTCAGCCAAGCCCGTGCCGGATACCTTCGCAATCTGATTGCTCGTACTCGGAGTTTGAATGTGCTTATCCGCAGCAAAGCCAACCAAACCCGTGAAGTCTGCCGCTACGTTTACGACATAATTAAGGTAATGTGTTGTTGTGAAAACAAGATCACCGCCAACGGCATACTCCACCGTATTCGTGTCTTTATCATATTTATATGCTGTGTTATCCCAAATCACAGCAGTCCCCGAAAGGTTCACTCGGTTTCCCGTATAAGCAGAACTGGAGAGCGCTGCCACCGCACCGTCAATAAAAGTCTCGTCCGAGTGAGAAGATGCATTGCCCTTACGTCCCGACGTGTTTCCGGTGATCACACCGCCCGACATATTAAAAATGCCGCCCTTCTCGAGATAAACTGCCGCACCGCTGTTCCAATCACCGCTCGGCACAGAACAACCGGTAATCAAACCGCCCGACATGTTGAGGGTTGCCGTACCCGCCAGCGCGATTGCGCCACCCTTGGTAGCTTCTCCGCCCTTGATCGTGGCACCGTCCTGAATCTCGATCGTACCAAGCGTTGCATAAATCGCGCCGCCGAACTTTCCACTGGCAACGGAGTTCTGGATCGTTGTACCGGAACCCAAGACCACCTTATCGGTGTTAGCATCCAGCGCGACCATCGCACCGTTTACAGCGGCCTTATGGCTTCCGCCGTCCAGCGTGATATTCTTGAAGGTCAGCGTTGCGCCATTTACAGTAAACATTGACGTTGCAAACGTGCTGCCTCTCTTGATCGAGTAAACTGTGCTACCGGCCGTGGAGCTCTGCACAGTGAGGTCTCCGCCTGCAACCGTCACACCCGCTGTCAGCGTAACGTCCTTTTGCAGCTCAATGGTTGCCGTCTCTCCGGCAACTGCCGTGATGGCATCTGCAAAGGTTGCCTCTGTCCAATCTCCGCCATCGATCTGATAGCGCACCTCTGCCACGTCAGCGGCGAAGGAGGCAACAGAAAGCATACCGAGCAACAGGATCGCGCTCAGCACAACAAGCGTCAAACGAAGAATGGAACTCTTTTTCGATTTCTTCATGATGTTTCCTCTCTTTCTTTTTGAAAATTTTTAGTGAAATGTATATAAATTATATCACAGCCAAAAGGCATTGCCCATAGCATATACACACCTTTTGATTGCAAATTTATACCTATATTTTATATGTGCTAAAATCGCCGGCCCGGAAATATAAAACGTTCTTGCCTTTTTTAACACAAAATAATTATACACTATATATTATAAAGCACGCCAAAGAAAAAGTAAATTGGAAAATAGACACAAAAACTTAGAAAAACGGCTTTTTTTGTTTTCCAAGAAGTTCTCACGCAAACTCCTTGGCCTTTTTATTTTACTACTCCGCTTGCTAAAAGTCAATACTTGTCCGTTTTCCGTCCGCTTTTGTCCTCTTTTGGTAATTTATTGTCCAAAAGCAACCATGAAACGTGCCCAAGCCCTCTGCATACAATAAAGTATATCACAGCAGGAGGTTTGGTTATGTTTTGGCAGCTTTTTTCGCTCATTTCACGCTTTACGCATTTGATTCTCGGCATCGGAACGCCGCAGAAGTTTCCGCCCCCACTTTCCCCAAATGAGGAACGGGAATGTCTTGCCAAAATGGCAAAGGGCGACGAAAACGCCCGTCAAAGGCTGATCCTGCACAACCTGAGGCTGGTTTCGCACATCGTACGCAAGTACTACTCCTCCGGGCGCTCGCAGGAGGATCTGGTCTCCATCGGCACCATTGGCCTTGTCAAGGCGGTGGACAGCTTTTCGCCCGAAAACGGCGCGCGCTTTGCCACCTATGCCGCCAAATGCATTCAGAATGAGATCCTGATGCACTTCCGCTCACAAAGAAAGCTGGCCGCTGAGGTCTCGCTTGGTGAGACCATCGATGTGGACCGCGACGGCAATCCGCTTACATACAGCGACGTCATCTGCTCGGAGGAAAACGTCAGCGAGGAGGTGGAGCGCGGCATACAGACCTCAAAGGCGCTCCAGCTTGTAGAGACGGTGCTTGACGAGCGCGAGCGGCAGATCATCGTTCTGCGCTATGGACTTTACGGCCACAAAGCGATGACCCAGCGCGAGATCGCCGAGGGGCTTCACATCTCGCGCTCCTATGTCAGCCGCATTGAAAAGGGGGCGCTGGAAAAGCTGGCAAAAGGGCTTAGCTAAAAGGCATTGACAAAATTCAAAAAAAGTAGTATAATATGATGAATATTTATCGGAAAGGAATGTTCCAAATCGATGAAAAGTGTATCTGAAATTTTCGGATGTATGGTCTTTAGTGACGACGTAATGCGTGAAAAGCTCCCGCACGACGTATATAAGTCTCTTGTCAAGACCATTGCCGAGGGAAAAACCATAGATCCCTCGATCGCCGGCGTCGTGGCTACTGCCATGAAGGACTGGGCGATCGAAAAGGGTGCCACCCATTACACGCACTGGTTCCAGCCCCTCACGGGCGTGACCGCCGAAAAGCACGACGCCTTTATTTCGCCGGTTGGCGGCAACAAGGTGGTGATGGAATTTTCGGGCAACGAGCTGATCAAGGGTGAGTC
>JAGAUC010000114.1 GCA_017621015.1 Clostridia bacterium
ATGTGGATGGTATAGCGAGTTCCGGCCTCAAGAGCCTCTCCCTCAAAGGTATAAAGGGCGTTGTGCTCCGAAGCGACCCACGTGCCATCGACCCTCTCACCGTTCTCAGCAGTAATGGAAACACCGCTGTTTACGGACGCGGGGTCTACAGCATCCACAAAGCGGATCTGAATGGCCTGATCGTAATAGTAGGAATCAGGTTCACCGCCGAAAGGCGTGTAGGGGCCTGCCGCCCACTCACCCGTCACGGGCACGTTCTTCGCGCCGTCAAGCGGCGTTACCCAAAGCACCTCGGGCGCGCGATTCGCGTCGGGCTTGAGATATACGTCAAAGAACTTGATCATCGCGTTCGGACGGTAATAGCCGAACTCAGTGTCGTAGCCGACCGGGAAAGTATGACCCTGGTCGAGCTGGGTAATGGGCAGGAAGGGATTGACCGCATTTTCGCGGAACCATTCCACCTCATCCTCCCAATACGAATAGCAGTTGTAATTATCACGCACACCGCAAGAAAGCACCATCGGCACCTTTTCATACGAGGCCCAGCTCTTAAAGAGCATCTCCATACCGCCACCCGACGAATTGTAGGTCACGGTACAATCCGAGCTCACTTCGTTTTCACAGGTCTCATCATAATACATAAAGGGCTGAACGATGGCCTTGGAAACGGCTCCGTCCACAAGAATATCGCCTTCATAAACAGAGTTATCGTATGTTTTGCCAAAGGCCGTTACCGAGCTCTGCGGAAGCTGCTTGTTATTTTTAACCGAAAGTGTCGCAAGACCGATCGTGGCCTTGGAGATACCGCCCGCACCCACAAGGGTGTCGCTATATCCAAGATCCTCGGCCAGGTACTTTGCGCAGCGAATGGCCGCCCGCGCATTGTTCGACGAGCTTGCTGCCAAACCGTACTTTCCGCCGCTTCCGTTGAAAGCATATTCGTTTCGATACTGGAAGGGCCAATACGGGTGGTCATACTCCATACACGCGTAACCGTTGAGAGCAAAGGAAGTCCACGATATTTCTGTATAGTAGGACTGCGCATTCTGCTCGCGGTTTTCCAGTGTGGCCTCTTGAACGTAAAGCGGAACCACGTATTTCGGCTTCGAGGGATAGATGATATCCATGCTTTGCTTATACTCGACGGGCGTGCCGTCCTTCTTGGAAAGCTCAGCGATCATTTCCTCCACGCTGTCAAACGAGCCAAGCCCCAGCGTATCGTATTTCTTGGGGTCTGCCGCGTTGACCTCAGCCTCGCAGGAAACGTTGGTATTCCAGATCTCGCGGAAGCGCTCCATCGAGCCGCTTACGGCAAAGATCGAGGGATCCCAGAACCATACGTCGCGCTCCAGGCGACAGCCCTCGGGAAGGAAATACAGGAAATTGGTATCGGTCGTCACACCAAGATCCTTGAGCGCCGCGTCGGTCGTGCAATTGTCAAACATCGCGCGCAAAGAGACCAGCGCATTCTCAATAAAAGGCGTTACCGCGCCCTCGCTCGCCTTAAAGTCGACGGTGACAACGAGATAGCCCTGATCAATGTAATCCTTCAGGATGGAAACATCATCCTCCTGACCGATGCGCTCGCTTGCGCGGTGGTTGAGAATGTAGAAGATGATACCCTTCTTGGCGTAATAGCGCGTGGTGTATTCCAGCTTACCGTCCTCACCTTACACCATACCGAAGCCCGCGTTATAGTCGGGATGGTTGGTGTTGTGATTGTTGGCGGTAAGCTCGATGGGCGACTTGTCACCCTTTACGACCTTGCCCGTGGCGCTGTCCACGTAATAAACGGCGTCCTGCATCGAAAGACCGTAGCGCACCTTTACCGTCGTGCCCTCAATGGACTCGTCAAAGTAAATGGCATAGTCCGCGTAGAGATACGGACACTCATCGTAGGTGGTAGCAATAACGGTATTTTTTCCGCTACCGTTGTCCGCCACCGTCTTGTACTCAGTGGAAAGCCTTACATCCTTTTTGCTGGACTTGTAATAGCCCTCGAGATCGTCATAGATCATAACGCCGTTGGCATCGGCACTCATGCCAAACTTACCGCGAAGCTCGGTATAGTTGGGTATAGCGTTGCCCGACGGAGTCCCTGCGGCAAATACGCCGAGCGGCATCGCGCCAACCAGCATAAGCACCGAAAGGAAGAATGAAAGAACCGAAACGAGTCTCTTGTTTTTCATCGTGTAATTCCCTTTCTAAAAATGTACTGTGGATGTTTCCCTCTTTTTTGAAAAAGGTATTGAACCTATCCCGATTTTATTGTATAATAAAAAAGAAAACAATTCAAGCGGAAAAATTGCTTATTTTTAACACAATCTTGCCATTGGAGGACTTATGAAAGCATTTGAAAAGCATTCCATGTCAAATCCGCGCCTGCCGTTTCTCTTTGGCACCGAGCATATGCACCTTCCCCGATCCCGCCTGTGGGGAGGAAACAGAAACTGGCACGAAAATATAGAGATCGTTTACGTGGAAAGCGGAAGCGGATTTGTAGCGGTAAACGATAATCGCATCGCGGTCTCAGCGGGAGATATCATTTCCATAAGCGCCAACCAAATTCACAGCATGTCCGTGTCCGATCACGAAATGATGTATTGCTATCTGATTGTAGACCGAAGCTTTTTCCTATCCAACTTTTTTGACAGTAACCAGTTCCTTTTTGAGGCTCCAATCGTTGATGGGGAAATCGAAGAATGGATCAAGGAATTTAAAAAATATTGGTACACCGACTCCAACACCGTACCGATGCGCGTGCAATATCTCCGAAGCCTTGCGCTCCGGATCTGTCTGGCACTTTGTGACCGTCACGCCGTTTACAGCAAGCTCCCCCGAGAGGACACCCATGTTCTTGCTTGTATAAAGAAAGCGATCGGCGCTATAAGCGCCGAGTGTGAACGAAAGATCACGCTTGACGAGATCGCCTCGTCTGTCGGTCTGAGTAAATACTATTTTGCGCGCGAGTTCCGCCGAATCACCGGCTTTTCCTTTGTGGCATATCTCAACGGCTTGCGCCGTGAAAAGGCCAGGAAGCTGCTGCTTTTGGGTGAGCTCAGCATTGGTGAGATCTGTGCCGCCTGCGGCTTTGAAAACAGCTCGTACTTTACGCGCAAATTCAAGGAATATTCGGGCTATACCCCCAAGGATTATCGGAAATTAAAATGAAACTCCACTAACGATACTACGGTATTTCCTGTTCGGCAAATCCTATGTGGCGCCCCGCTACCATGGCGGGGCGCATCATACACAAAAGGACGAGAAAATCTCGTCCTTTATTTTTACAGCTTATTTTTCTTGACCTTTGCCGGCGGATTTTCGTTCATTGCGTCCTCCATGCTGCGATTGCTGACGTGGGTGTAGATCTGTGTGGTGTTGAGCTGCTCGTGCCCGAGAATGTCCTTGAGCACACGCACGTCCACGGAGGCACCCGTCACGTCAAAATGCAGGACGATATCCCCCGCCGACATTCGCCCCGCTTTCAGAAGATTCAGGATCTCGCGGCGAATGGGGTCG
>JAGAUC010000115.1 GCA_017621015.1 Clostridia bacterium
GCTACACCGAAACCGTTCTTACGGCTTACAAGGGTCAGTACGTGGCGTTTGCCAACGCGATCAAGAACATCAGCGATCACATGATGGGTATTATCACCTATTTTGATGCCGAATAAAATATCAACTCTATCGGGTCCGATGCACATCGGGCCCGAATTTTCTTGTGGCTTTTTTCTAAGTTTTTTTGTCTTTTTTCTCATTTACATTTGAATTGGTTTATGGTATAATGTAAAAGGTATACTTTACAGTTTTCCGTAAAAAGGAGAGATACGATGAAAAAAATGAACACAAAAAAGCGCGTTTTGGGTCTGCTTGTGCTCATGGTTCTTGCCTTGGTCGTCCTTGCACTTTCGGTGTCGGCCGCCGAGCTTGTGTGGGACGTGATGGCCGAAGAGGGAGACGGCTACCGCTTGGAGGATAAATATAACAAGTGGGAAAGCGCCACCGAAGCGGACGGCACCGCCTATATGTATAACGTGAATAGCCAGAGCGGCGCACTGTTGGTTCTCGATGAGAACAACACGCTGGGTAGCTATTCGTCCTTTGCGGTGGAGGGGGATTTTTATTTTGACTCTTTCCCCTACGGTACGCGCGACGGCGCGACGGCGAGTGAGTCTCCGCTTTCCTTTTTGGCCTGGATCTATACGGATGTCAAAACGGGAAGCACCTCAAAGTTCAATGCCGTTCGTATTGACGATTACGGTTTTATCCATGTCGGCTCCGGCCGAACCGACATAAAGCTGGCGCTTAAAACCCAGTACACCGTTCGCTGTGTCTTTGAACCCCAAAGCGGCCGAGGAGAGCTGTTCCTTGACGGCAAAAAGAAGCTGGACTTTACGTTTACGCCCTTTGATGCGGCGCTTTATGCCTCGCACGCCGTTCGCTTTTTTGACGGCTACTTCAATTGGGATGTGAAAATGAAAAATCTGACGGTAGAGACCGACAGTGATTACGTCATAAGGCTTAAGCGCGAGGACGCGGCAGATTTTTTGGGCTATCAGGTGACAAAGCCCGAGGGCGGCACGTTTTCGCTCCGCACACTCCTGGGGGTAGACTCCAGAGCATATGGACGCGTTGGCTATGAGGTGCTGCTGTTGAACAAGGACGCAAGCGGCAACACGCTTGCCGAGTCGGTCTCGCGTCAGAGCAATCTGGTCTATACCGACGTGATGGACGGCAACGGCAACGTATACAATGTCAAGGAGCTTGCCGGCTACAGCTACGTGGCGGCCATTCCGATCACGGGCATTCCGAGCACGCCGAGCGGCGACCGTACGGAGATCGTTATCCGTCCGTATGTGCTGACGGACAATGGGATTCGCCGTTACGGTCTTTCGACCTCGCTTGTGTTTACCGGTGAGGTGGACGGTGAGGGCTATCCCGTGCTCAGTCTGCCGGAGGGCGAGCGATACTCGGTAGGCGCATCGGGGGATACCTATATCTATACCGCTCACCCCGAGGAGGACTACGGAAGTGTGACCGCTCTGAGCATACGGAATACGGGCAGCGAAGCCTCCGATCTTTTCCGCGCGGCCTACTTCAAGTTTACGCTGGACGCTCAGGCGCTGAGGGAGCTGGAGAGTGCGGTGGCGGCTAAGCTTCGCATTTGTATGACCGGGCACGAGAACAATCCGTCGCGCGAGCAATGCGAGATGATCCTGCAGGCGGCCGGAAGCAACTGGGATGAGCATACTCTGAATTACAACAACTACAAAACGCTGGCACCTACCGGTCAAACGCTCTATCAGGGCACGTATACGCTCGGCTCGTACTTTACGGTGGATATTCTCTCTTATCTGAAAAAACAGACACCGGGTGCAGACGGCTCGGTTACCGTGGCCTTCCGTCTCCTTAACGAGGGGAACAGCAACGCCATCGTGGCGTATGCCGGCTCGAAGGAATCCAATAGCCCTCCGGTTATTGAGCTTGAAAAAACCCTGTACTATCCGACGCTCAACCTTCCCAAGAGCAGCAATAAGGGCTACGAGCCCTGGGGCTATGCCGAGCATCTGGTGAACGAGTGGTTTGACGGAATTGTGGATAAGGTCTATCTGAAGGACGAGAACGGCAACCTTGTGTATCACGAGATCGACGAGTTTGCACCCGTGGGCTATGATGCGACAACGGCTACGGGCGACTTTACCCGTGAGCTTTTCTGGAAGTATGCCTCGCCCTGGAATACCGATGCCTCCAAGGGCTATACCATTACCGATGCGGACTGGAAGACGGCGCGCTTTGCGCGTACGCTCAGCACGCTGGGAAGCGCCAAGTCGAGCGCCTTCCTTAGCAGCAGCCTTGCCGATACGCTCTCGACGTATGACGTTTACGGCGGCATCAGCAACGCCGGCTTTCAGGGAAAGGTCACCGGCTTCTTCCACACCGAGAGGATCGGGGAGAGAACCTATGTCATCGATCCGCTCGGAAATCCGTATTTTGCGCTGGGCATCAATACCGTGGATCTGGGACATACCCAGAACCAGAAGGATTATGCTCTTGAGGTCTACGGCACCGAGCAGGCGTACTATGAGAGCATGACGGCCGCGCTGAAGGAAACGGGAATCAATCTCACCTACGGCGGCGGGGCTCTGCTTGAGGTGGAGGACGGCCTTTCCTCGGTGATCGGCCTGAGTGTTGTGCTCCCGTATATGTCCTCGATCGGAGCCGGAAGAAACAATTTCAGCAACGGCTTTGCGCACAACGACACCATGAACGTCTTTGATCCCGATTTTGTAACGGCAACAGATAAGAACGTTGCCACGGCGATCACCGCGGGCGGCTACGCGAACAATCCGCGTGTGTTTGGCTATACGAGCGATAACGAGCTTCCCTCGGGAAGTGACCTTCTTCTTCGTTACCTGACGCTGGATCCCACCGAGCCGGTCAACAGCTTTTCGTATGCGGTGGCATGGACCTGGCTGGCTCACCGAACGGGCAATCCCAGCCCCACGCTGGACGATCTTTACACCTTTGAGGATGCGGCCAAGCTGAACGATGAATTCCTCGCCTTTGTGTATGCACGCTACTACCGCGTGACCCGCGAGGCCATTGAGAAGGTTGACACCAACCATATGTATATGGGCTCGCGCATCAACGGCACGCTGTATACCTGCGAGGATTTCCACAGAGTGTGCGGCTATTATCTGGATATCATTACCGCCAATCTTTACGGCGGTCTCAATCCGGTGGGCACGACGATCACCGGCTTCTACCGCAACGCGGGCATTCCCTTTATGGTGACCGAGTTCTTTGCCAAGGGTATGGACGCCATCGATGCCAATGGCTACAAGCTGGCCAACTCGACGGGTGCCGGCATTTTGGTGCAGACGCAGGCGGACAGAGCCGATTACTATGAGCACTACGCGCTGGCTATGCTGGAGTCAAAGGCGTGCGTTGGCTGGGGCTGGTACTGCTTCCGCGACAACGATCAGAGCGTCTTTACCTCAGATGGCGAAAACCGCCTGATCATGCTGGACTGCTCGTACGGAACGGGTGCCAAGGCCAATACCTTTATGGACGTGGCCACGGGTGAGATCCTCACGGCAGCAGAGGTCGGCGCATACGAGACGGTCTACAAGGGTGCCGATATTCACTCCAATCAGAACATTAACAAGGGCCTTTACAACGGCACGTTCTCCTCGACGGTTGCGGTCTACACCTATGACCGAAACGGTAAGCTGACCGAATCGGAGGCCTATGACGTGGAGCACCCGGCAAGCCGCACTCCTGCGGCAGGAACGGTGCTGACGGGCAAAAACGGAGTGTCCTATACCGTTGGCGAGGTGACCCATGCCGACGGCGGCCGCACGGAAACTGTCCTTACGGTCTACAAGGGGCAGTACGTAGCGTTTGCCGACGCCATTCGGAACGTCAGCGATCACCTGATTGGTCTTGTCAATTATTTTGATGCCGAATAAACCGCTTCTCCATCGGACCTGACTCATGTTAGGTCCGATTTTTGAAAAAAGGAAATCTTAAAATCGATATCGTGGCTGATTTCTAAGTTTTTTTGACGAATTTCCTGTTTACTTTTTTCGCGGTTTATATTATAATAGGGGTACAAAGGTATAAAATTTGTACCGAGAAAGGAATGAAACCTATGAAACAGACGAGCAAAAGACGTATTTTTGGAGTACTCCTTAGCCTGATGCTTGTAGCGGTGACCCTTGTGGCGCTTACCGTTTCGGTGTCTGCGGATGACCTCCAGTGGAATCTGCTGACCGATACCGAGGCCGGCTACCGCATTCACGACTCCTACAATGTATGGGAGCAAAAGACCGATGCGGACGGCACGGTCTATATGGAAAATAAGGACAGTCGTTCCGGTGCGTTGTATATTTATGACGACCAGAATATCCTGGGAAGCTATCTGACCTTCTCTTTGGAGGGAGATTTCTATTTCGAATCCTTCCCCCACGGCGAGCGCTCGAACGGTGCAACGCCGAAAACCTCTCCGGTCTCCTTCCTTTGCTGGGTCTATAACGACACTAAGACCATGGGAGCGAGAACCTTCAACACGCTTCGTATCGACGATGAGGGTTACATCTACACCGGTTACGGTGCGGACTCGAAGACCGACGTAAAGCTTGAGGCAGGCGTTTGGATGAACGTTCGTTGCGTATTCACCCCCAAGAACGGCTTCAGCGAAATGTTCATCAACGGTGAAAAGGTGCTTGACTTCTCCATCAAGCGTTACGATCCGGAGACCGACTATTCGGGCTCGGTTCGTTATTTCGACGGCTACTATAACTACGACGTCAAGATGAAGAATCTGATCGTCAAGACTGACAGTGACTATACCATTGTGCAAAAGCGCGAGGAGTCGGCAGATTTCCTGGGCTACCAGACAGCAAAGCCCGAGGGTGGCACATTTGACGCGCGCATGGTGCTCGGCGTGAATGATACCGTTCACAACCGCGTGGGCTATGAGGCGCTTGTCCTTACCAGGGACGAGGACGGACTGGTGCAGAGCGAGACGCTTTCCCTGAAGGCCAAGGAGATCTATGAGACCCTTACCGATGCGGCAGGGAATACATACAACATCAAGGAGCTTTACGGCTACAATTATGCGGCGGCGCTTGAGCTGAGCGACCTTCCGCTTGAGCCGGCGGGCGATTACTTTGAGCTTGTGCTCCGTCCCTATGTTCTGGGCATGGACGGCATCCGCCGTTACGGATTGGCAACCACGATGCTGTATACGGGCGAGACCGATGCTGAGGGCTATCCGATCCTCGAGCGTCCCTCGGACGAGCGTTTTTCGGTGCTTCCCACGGATGACACCAGCATCAACGGTGCACAAAAGACGGTGGATAACGGAAGCTTGACCAGTTTGCCCATCCGGAACACGGGCTCTGAGAGCTCGAGCTTCTTCCGTGCGGCATATTTTAAGTTTACGCTGGATGAAGAGGCGATCCAAAAGCTGGAGACGGCGGCGGCCGTAAAGCTTCGTATCTGTGTTACCGGTCACGAGAACAACGCGTCGCGTAAGCAGTACGATATGATCCTTCAGGCGGTGGGCACCGATTGGGACGAGCACAGCCTGAATTACAGCAATTATCAGACGCTGGCGCCCACCTATGAGACCATTTATCAGGGACCGTATGAGCTTGGTGCTTACTTCACGGTGGACATTCTGCCGTATCTTCAGGAACAGCTGATGTATAACGACAGCGAGGACGGCTCGCTGACCGTGGCCTTCCGTCTCTTTAACGAGGGCTTCAGCGACACCATTGTGGCGTTTGTCGGCACCAAGGAGTCCAACAGTGCGCCCGTGATCGAGTTTGAGACCTCGATGTACTATCCGATCCTCAACCTTTCCAAGATCATCAACAAGGGCTACGAGCCTTGGGGCTATGCGGAGTACCTTGTGGACGAGTGGTTTGACGAGATCGTGGACAAGGTCTATCTGACCGATGAGAACGGCGATCCGCTGTATCACGAGGTGGACGAAACGGCTCCCGAGGGCTACAATGCGACGGTGCCTACGGGCGACTTCACAAGAGAGATCGCGTGGAATTATGCCGCTCCGTGGTCGACCAATGCCTCCGAGGGCTATGTGACCCCGGTCTCCAAGTGGAAGCAGAACCGCTTTGCCCGTACACTCAGCACGCTGGGTACGAGTGTTGGCGCGGCCTTCCTGGAGACCGAGCTTGCCGATATGATCTCGGAATACGACGTGTACGGCGGTATTGCCAACGCCGGCTTTACCGGCACGGCTACCGGCTTCTTCCACACTGAGGTCATCGACGGCAGAACCTACATCATCGACCCGCTGGGCAATCCGTATTTTGCTCTGGGCATGAATACCGTGGACCTCGGTCACACCCAGAACCAGAAGGATTATACCATTGCCAATTACGGTCTTGAGGAGGTCTACTATGACCGGATTTCCAAGGAGCTGAAGGCAACCGGTGTGAATCTGGTTCACGCAGGTCCCGAGATGCTGAAGGTCAAGGACGGCCTTCCCACTGTGGTCGGTGTTTCGGTCGTTCTTCCTTACATGATCTCGATCGGAACCGGAAGAACCAACACCAGCAACGGCTTTGCCAACAACGATACTATGAACGTCTTTGATCCCGATTTTGTCAAGTTTGCGAACGAGACGTATGCCAAGGAAGTGGCAAAGAACGGTTACGCCGACAATCCCTTCCTCTTCGGCTACACCTCGGATAACGAGCTGGCTTCGGGTAACGACATTCTTCTTCGTTATCTGACGCTGGATCCCAAGGAGCCGACGGCCGGCTTCTCGTATGCAGTGGCCTGGACCTGGCTTGCCAGAAGACTGGACAATCCTTGCCCCACCATCGATGCTCTTTATGAGGCAGAGGACTACGCACAGATCAACGACGAGTTTCTTTCCTTCGTTTACGGCCGTTACTACCGCGTAACGCGCGAGGCCATTGAGGCGGTTGACCCCAATCATATGTATATCGGCTCGCGTATCAACGGTACGCTGTATACCTGTGAGCCGTATCATAGAGTGGCCGGCCACTATTTGGACATCATCACTGCTAATCTCTATGGCGGACTCAACCCCGAGTATGAGACCATCATCGGATTCTACCGCAATGCGGGCATTCCGTTTATGGTTACGGAGTTCTTTGCCAAGGGCGCAGATTCGATCGATGCCAACGGATATCCGCTTGCCAACTCGACGGGTGCGGGTCACGTGGTGCAGACTCAGCAGGACAGAGCCGACTTCTATGAGCATTACGCGCTTATCCTTCTGGAGTCCAAGGCCTGCGTGGGCTGGAGCTGGTACTGCTTCCGCGACAACGACCAGACTGTGGTCACCACAGACGGCAGCAACCGCTTTATTATGCTGAATATGACCTACGGCTCGACTCCGCATCCCAACACCCTGATGAACGTGGATACGGGCGAGATCCTGACAGCGGCGCAGGTCGGAGAATATCGCACGGTCTATGAGGGCGGCGGCATGCACTCCAATCAGAACATCAACAAGGGTATTTACAACGGCGATTTCTCGTCCACCGTTACGGTGTATGAGTACGACAAGGACGGCACGCTTGTGAGCTCGAAGGGCTATGAGCTGGCCGACCACCCCGAAAGCCGAGAGGTTGAAGAGGGAACGGCTCTTGAGGCCAAGAACGGAAACCTGTATACCATCGGAACGGCAGAGACGGCTGACGGCGGTTACACCGAGACGATCCTCACGGTATACAAGGGTCAGTACGTGGCGTTTGCCAATGCGATCCGAAATATCAGCGATCATTTGATCGGTATCATCAACTATTTCGACGCAGAATAAAAAGCCGCATCGGACCCGACAGGATCGGGTCCGATGCTTTTTAGCAGGACAAGGAGTAGGAAAACGGCTTCCGGAGGTATATTTATGAAGGATTTGTTTTTTGAAAATCATGTGACCGAGTCGGCGGCCCTTGTGGGCTGCCGTGTGGGAAAGGCGGAGAAGGGCAGCTTCCCGCTGACCGCACTTGTGGGGCTGTCCGAGTGTGCCTGCGGCCGTGTGGGCGCAGAGCTCCTTTTGCTGACGAGAGCGGAGGGCGGAAGGGCTTGTGCACGGTCGCGCTCGGTGACGGGTACGGCGACAAAGGCGGCGGAGGGTGCGTGTCTGTATGCCATGGAGAGCTCGGACATTCCGTGCGACGAGGGAATGGAGATCATCCTTCGCCCCTATGTTATGGGTGAGGACGGAATCCGCCGCTATGGCGTGGCGAGCTGTCTGCGCCTTTCCGGCGTGGACAGCGAGGGCTACCCGATGCTTGCGCCTCACAGCAACAAGCGACTTTCTGTGAGCTCCTCGGAGGATACCTTTATTTACGCCGCGGCTCCCACGGCGGATTACGGAAAATCGCTCGGCCTTTGCGTGCGAAACACCGGGGACGAGGACTCGGAGTATTTCCGCGCGGCTTATTTTAAGTTTACCTTGGATGCGGACGCGGTAAAGGCGCTGGACACCGCCGTGGCGGCCAAGCTTCGCCTTTGCATCACGCATCACGAAAACAACCCGTCGCGTAAGCAGTACGATATGCTTTTGCAGGCGGTGGGCACCGATTGGGACGAGCATACCTTGAATTACAGCAACTACAAGGCCAAGGCTCCCACCGGCGAGACGCTCCACAAGGGAAAATATATGCTGGGTGCTTATTTTACGGTGGACATTCTGCCGTACCTGAAGGCGCAGACGCCGTCCGGGGACGGCACGGTAAGCGTGGCCTTCCGCCTGACAGGCGAGGGACAAAAGGATGCCATCGTAGCGTTTGTCGGCTCGAGGGAGTCCAAGAGTGCGCCTGTTCTTGAGCTGGAAAGCTCGATGTACTATCCCTCCCTGACGCTTGCCAAGCAGAACAATGAGGGCTACGAGCCCTGGGGCTATGCCGAGCGCATCGTGGACGAGTGGTTTGGCGAGATGACGGACAAGATCTTCCGAAAGAACGCAAACGGGGAGCCTTTTTATCATGACATAGGGGCGTTTGATCCCGAGGGCTATGATGCTACCGAGCCGACGGGCGACTTTACGCGAAAGCTGGATTGGAAGTACGGAAACGCCTGGACAAACGACGCTTCGACCGGCTATCGGGCACCGAAGGAGACCTGGAAGACGGCACGTTTTGCGCGTACGCTCCGCACGCTGGGTACAAGCGTGGATAAGCCTTTCCTTGCGAGCAAGTCTGCCGAGACGGTGTCGGAATATGACGTTTACGGCGGCATCTCCAACGCCGGCTTTACGGGAGAGGCCACCGGCTTCTTCCATACCGAGCGCATAGGGGACAGGATCTACATCATTGACCCGCTCGGAAATCCGTATTTTGCTCTCGGTATGAATTCCGTCGATCTCGGCTTTACCGACCATCAAAGGGAATACAGCGTGGCTCGCTTTGGAAGCGAGGAGGCCTACTATGAGAATATCATCCGATCACTCAAGGAGACCGGCGTGAATGCCAGCTTCTCCGATACCAAAAACGGACACCGTCTCCTGAAAAACAAGCTTCCCACGACCATCAGCATCAGCGTGGTGCTTCGGTATATGATCGAGATCGGATGCGCGAGAACCAATTTCAGCAACGGATTCCCGCACAACGATACCATGAACGTATTTGATCCCGACTTCATTGCAGCGGCGGAAGGATACGCCGCGGAGGCCATCACGGCGGGCGGCTATGCGGATGACCCGTATGTGTTCGGTTACACAAGTGACAACGAGCTGGCCTCGGGCAATGACATTCTCATTCGCTATCTGACGCTGGATCCGAGCGAGCCGGCAAACGGTTTCTCCTACGCTACGGCGTGGACCTGGCTGGCTAAAAGGCTGGGAAATCCCGCACCTACGCTTGACGATCTCTACGCGGTGGAGGATGCAAAGCTACTTAACGATGAATTTCTTGCTTTAGTTTATGCCCGTTATTACCGTGTGACGCGCGCGGCCATTGAGGCGGTCGATCCCCATCATATGTATATGGGCTCGCGCATCAACGGCACGCTGTATACCTGTGAGCCCTTCCATCGGGTGGCGGGCTACTATTTGGACATCATTACGGCCAACCTCTACGGCGGTCTCAATCCCACGGCCACGACGGTGACCAATTTCTACCGCAATTCGGGCATTCCCTTTATAGTGACTGAATTCTTTGCCAAGGGAATGGATGCCATCGATGCCAATGGCTATCCGATGGCCAACTCGACGGGCGCGGGTATTCTGGTGCGCACGCAAAAGGACAGAGCCGATTACTACGAGCATTATGCGCTGGCCATGCTGGAGTCGAAAGCGTGCGTGGGCTGGGCGTGGTACTGCTTCCGCGACAACGATCAGAGCTGTTTCACCTCCACGGGTGACAACAGGCTGATCATGCTTCATATGACCTACGGCCCCTTTGCCGGTCCCAACACCTTTATGGACGTGGATACGGGCAAGCTGCTTTCGGCGGCCGAGGTGGGCGAATACCGCACGGTCTATGAGGGTGCGGGTATGCACTCCAACCAGAACATCAACAAGGGCATTTACAACGGCACCTTCTCGTCCACCGTTACGGTGTACGAGTACGACAAGGACGGCGAGCTTGTGAGCTTCAAGGGGTACGATCTCAAGGAGCACCCCCAAAGCCGCTATCCCAAGGAGGGAACGGTCCTTGAGGCCAAAAACGGCGATCTTTATACCGTCGGAACCGAAAAGACCGCCGACGGCGGCCATACCGAAACCATCCTCACAGTATACAAGGGACAGTATGTAGCATTTGCCGATGCCATCCGTAGCATCCGTGATCATATGATGGGCATTATCAAATATTTCGACGCGGAGTAACCGCACGCCTTGGGGCTGAGTCATGGACTCAGCCCCTTTTTCGCACTTCAAATTTTGATTTATCGGTGGGGAAAAGTGCCTCCGGCGGCCAGCCTTTTAAAAA
>JAGAUC010000116.1 GCA_017621015.1 Clostridia bacterium
CGGCTGCCAGCGGGGGCTTCCCCGCCGAAGCAATAAAGCCCCACGGGTCGGCACAGGCCGACCCGTGGGGCTTTGGTCTCAAGAAAAGTTTTCGGGAAGAGTGCAGAGGAACCTCTTTTTCAAAAGGGGTTCCTCTGTATTTTCGCGGCACCCTTTCTGCTTGTTCATTTCAGGCACGATTGTAGCGGGTGAGGCGGTCGATAAACTGATCAACGTCCGCGCTGTTGACGGGAACGGGGAAGCGGAAGCTTCGTCCGTCGGCGGCGGTGAGGGTCAGATAATCCTGACGCCAGACGCGCTTGCCGTCGTTGAAGCTTTCAGACTCCTGCTTGGCGGTGACGCCGGGCATGGGAAAGTCCGCCGCAAAGCACTCCGTCTCCTCGGTGAGCACGTGCACGCCGTAGGACTCAATGCGGAGCAGCTTGCGATCCACCTTCAGGGTCGTCTCGTGACAAATTTCGGTGCGAACCTTACCGTCCGATGCCACCTTGCGGTTCTCCGCACCAATGACCGCATAAGCGCGGAAGGTGTCCTCCGGCTCAAAAAGGCCGGCGCCGCGCACCTTGTCCAAGCGCTCCTTCACGTAGCGGTCAAACTCGTCGGTCTTTACCCGCAGGCAGTCGAACAGAATTACGCCGACCAGACCAAGGACAATGCCAAGGGAGCCGGTAATGTACCAAATGCTGGTGAGGCCGTACCACCAGTCTACAACGCCGTAGATCAGCGCCGCCACGGCACCGTAAAGATAGCCCTCATAACGGCCAAAAAAGTTCTTTATGGATTTGTTTTTCTTCAAGTCAATACCTCCGGAGCAAGGGATGCTCTCATATCTGTGTGTGGGGTGGGTGATTGCTCCCGTGGGCGGCGTCCCGTCCGGGGGAGACTGTGGTCGGCGGCCGCCGTCGCGGCCTGTTTGCCGACGGCGATAAGAGAACCTGCGCAGGCTTTCCTCGTATGTAGGATACCACATCCAAAGCGGAAGAATCAATAACGCATTCGTTGAGGAAATCTTGCGTTTCAGTTGAATCATGCGCTTTCGGATATCCCGTACACCTATATAGTGTCAAAAATCGCCGTTTGGTTTGGTGAAAACGAAAATTTTCCGAAAATTTTTTTCGTCCTCCCTCGCACCTTTATTTTATACGGAAACAGACGCACCTTCCCGACTTATTTTGCGAACGGGCGTCGGGTGGTCTTCTGCTTTCCCGCGCCGTCAGTATACTACAAAAGAAAAGGAAACGGATGCATCAGGGACGAACGGTGCGTGGGGCGGGACGAATTGCGTCGGACGTCGGGTGTTCGAACGCCAAATAATCATGAATAAATATGCAAAATTTTTGCTGCTTTAGCGGTGTAAAGCGGCAAAAATCTTAGAAAATATTCTAAAAAAACTCCGTTTTGCACAAAAAAATTCTCATTTTTTCCTCAAAACTCACACGGTCGATTTTCGCGAAAAAGGTACGTTTTTCTGTCAAGAGGAATTTTCAAAAAAAGTGATTTTCTCTACCCACAATTTTTCCGCTTCGCGGGTTTTTGGGGAAAAACCGAGTTTTCCACAACCCCATCTGTGGAAAATGTGGACAAATTTCCCGAGAGAATCGAGTTTTCCTCAGTTTCCACAGAGTTTTCCACAGGCAAAAACGGCACTTTTCCCCTTGGGGGCGATTTGGCGGTTTTTCTGGATAAAAAAATACCGATTTGTCATTTTTGCACAAAATTTATTTTTTTCACACTTTTTTTGCCCCGTTTCGGGGGCGCGCAAGATGGGGTAAAGTCCTCCTTTTTAACCCCATGTATATTTTATCAAAAATGTATATAAAAACACCTGTTCAAAAAAATTTGCGCACCCTATTGACAAACCGCAACCGGCGCGCTACAATAAAACCAACAACAAAATATCGCACAAAATGACGGAAAGCAGGGGTGCTTCGGCTGAGATGGGCATTTGCCCGAACCCTTAACCTGATACGGATAATACCGGCGTAGGAAGAGTTTCGTAAGGATTAACTTTAGTGAATTCGGATCGCTCGGCATGGCCGTGCGATCTTTTTGTTTTCAAAAAAGAAAGGAAACAAACACATGAAGTTCAACACCAAGCGACTCACCACAACCGCCATGATGCTGGCCGTAGCCACGGTTCTTGCCCTGCTCTGCGCCTACATCCCCTTCCTCAATCTGCCCTTCGGCGGCGGATTCACCATCGCCTCTATGCTGCCCATCGTCATCATTTCTTATATGTACGGGGTCAAGTGGGGCGTGTTCAGCGGCTTTGTTTACTCCATCATTCAGCTTCTCCTTGGCCACTCCACGGTGGTAGCGCTGTTTACCCCCGGTACGGACGATTTCCAAGGCATCGGCGCGGCCATCCTCATTTGCCTTATCGACTACGTGCTGGCCTACACTGCGTTGGGTCTGGGCGGCCTGTTCCGTGACCGCGCCAAGAGCAAGATGAAGGCGCTGATCCTCGGCGTCGTTCTCGCCCTGGGCATCCGTTACCTCTGTCACATCGTATCGGGATGCATCTTCTACGGATTGTGGGCGGAAGGGTTCTTCTCTCAGGAGGGCTTCCCCCTCGGCGCGCAGATCCTCGATACCTTCTCCGGCTTCGGACTGTCGCTCCTCTATTCCATTGTGTATAACGGACTCTTTATGATACCCGAGATCGTGATCACCGCCCTTGCGGCCATTCCCGCGGCGCGGATCCGTTACGTCAAGAAGGAGATCTGAGCATGAAAAATCCGCTCCGAGGCATTGCACTTTTGCTGTTCGCGCTGATTCTGGCCGTAATCGGACAGGCGGCGGATGAAATTCTGTACCTGATCAGCCTGATCGTGGGTGTTTTTGGTCTTGTCGTGGCCTTTTGGGACGTCATTGCCGCCCTTTGGCGCAAGATGACGGCGGAGGAAGGGAAGGAGCAAGACAACTCTTGACTTTTCCGCCGCCCCGGTGGTATAATAAAAAGGTAACCGAGTCAAACGGTCGCGCGGTAGGATGCCGAAAGGTGCTACCGTGAGGAAAGTCCGGGCTTCACAGGGCAGGATAACGGATAACGTCCGCCGAGGGGAACCTCCGGGAAAGTGCAACAGAAATAGACCGCCGCCTCCGGGCGGTAAGGATGGAAAGGCGAGGTAAGAGCTCACCGGCACGACAGGCAACTGTGTGCAAATGTAAACCCTATCCGAAGCAACACCGTATGCGGATCGTCGGCCCGACACACATCCGCAGGTGGCACGGCGCAAGCCGAAGCGTCTTGGCAACAAGGCGCGCAGATAGATGACCGTTCGCGACAGAACCCGGCTTATCGATTCGATTACACCAAACAAGCCCTCCCACCGACTCACGTCGGTGGGAGGGCTTTTGCTTTGGCGCACACACTCTACTGCGGGTAGCGTCAATTTTTGGTCAAGCTTTTTTGCCGGGAAGCCCCGGCGGCCAAGCTCCCGCGGACTCACTTGTAAGCAAGCACGATCACACGAGGGTGTCGGCAATTTTTGGTCAAGCTTTTTTTAAAAAGCTTGCGCGCTGGAGCCGCGGAGGCTCCTCGCTCGCCGCAGCGAGCGAAAGCTCCTTACACGGCGTTTTCTTTTCGCCAAGCCTTTTCTTTTGCGCCTTTTGCTTCAAAAGAAAAGGCGGCTAACGGACAGTGCAACCGCCACGGCTACCGCTGGAGGATGCTTTATTAGGCTCCCTCCGGGAGGGAGCTGGCGCCGAAGGCGAC
>JAGAUC010000117.1 GCA_017621015.1 Clostridia bacterium
ATGAGCATGGGACTTACCATGCAGCCCGACGAGACCGCTTACCGCTGCAACGTGGTCACACTGACCGACGAGGGTGAGTACGAGGACAAGATCATTCTTGACCACAGCGCCGACGAGATCACCACCGCCGAGGCAGACGAGCTGATAAAGACGCTGGAAAAGGAGCTCGGAACCGACTACCGCAAGTTCTACACAGGAATCAGCTACCGTCATTGCATTCTCTGGAAAAACGGAGATGACAAGTACAACTTTATGCGCCCGCACGATATTCTTGGCAAGCGCATCGGTGAATATCTGCCTCGCGTGGAGGATGGCGGCGCCGAATTCCGCGACATTATGAAGCGTAGCTTTGATATTCTCAACCATCACCCGATCAACGAGGCAAGACGCGCGCGCGGTCTGAAGCCCGCCAACTCCATTTGGCTCTGGAGCCCCGGTAAAAAGCCGCAGCTTCCCTCCTTCAAGGAAAAATGGGGGCTTAATGCCGCTGTCATCTCCGCTGTTGACCTCATTAAGGGCATTGGCATCTGTGCCGGTATGAAGAACTACGACGTGGAGGGTGCGACCGGAAACGTAAAGACCAACTACAAGGGCAAGGCCGAGGCGGCCATCGACGCCTTTAGGAGCGGCTCGAATTACGTATATATCCACGTAGAGGCACCCGACGAGTGCGGACACCGTGCGGAGCTGGAAAACAAGGTGCTTTCCATTGAGCTGATTGACGAAAAGATCCTCTCTCCCGTATATGAGTACCTGAAGAGCACGGGCGAGGATTTCCGCATTCTCATTCTTCCCGACCACCCTACTCCCATCCGTCTCCGCACACATACCATCGATCCCGTTCCCTTTATGATCTACGATTCCGCCAAGACCTATGGCGGTGTGGACAGCTTCTCGGAGCAAAGTGCGGAAAAGATGAACAACTACATTCCAAACGGCTATACGCTGATGGATCTTTTGGTAAAGTAAGAGGAAAATATGAACGAAGAAAATAAGCAAGCCCCCCAAAAGGAAACGCTGATCCACACGGTATACGACTTTGCGGAAATGCTTGTGCTTGCCGTAGCCGTTGTCTTTTTGATCTTCATGACCCTGGCAAGACCCTGCCGCGTGGACGGCACCTCAATGAACAACACGCTGGAAGACGGCGAAATGCTGCTGATTTCCAATCTTTTCTATACGCCGACCAAAGGAGACATTGTTGTCTTTCATCAGACCAGCGAGCTGGATCTCCGCTTTAACGAGCCAATCGTTAAGCGCGTCATTGCGGTAGGCGGTCAGTATGTCAGGATCGAGACGGAGCTTGGCCGAGTGTACGTTTCGGACGATGACACCTTCACCGAGGACGAGATACTGCAAGAGGATTATATCTATCTTGAGGGCGGTGCCTGGCGCGACGATTTTGATATCTCGGGGGACGTGATCCAAGTGCCTGAAGGCTCGGTCTTTGTGATGGGCGACAACCGCAACAACTCCGCCGACAGCCGCTATTTCATCATCGGCCCCGTGGACTGCCGCCGCATTCTCGGCAAGGTGGTCCTCCGCGTGACTCCACTTGACAAATTCGGAAAGGTAGAGTAACTGGAAACATGCCATCTGAAATCATCCAATGGTTTCCGGGTCATATGGCAAAAACCCGCCGTCTGATCACCGAAAATCTAAAGCACGTAGACATCGTCATCGAAATTCTCGATGCGCGTATTCCCTTCAGCTCACGCAATCCCGAGATCGATCGCCTGACCGAGGGCAAGCCCCGTCTTGTTCTTCTCAACAAGGCCTCGCTCGCGGATGCGGCCAAAACCAAATACTGGTGCAAGCGCTTTTCCTCAAGGACGGTATTTTGTCTGCCCACCGACTGCGTGACGGGCGAAGGTATGGCTAAGATCCTTCCCACGGTCAAGGAGATCCTTGCCGAAAAGCTCGAAAAATACCAAAGCAAGGGTATGAGTGGCCGACGCCTGAAGGCCATGGTGCTCGGCATCCCCAACGTGGGAAAATCCTCGCTCATCAACAAGCTGTCGGGTAACCGCAAGGCCAAGGTGGTAAACCGCCCCGGCGTCACCTTGGACAAGCAATGGTTTCAGACCGGTGCCGGGCTTGACATTATGGATATGCCCGGTATTCTTTGGCCCAAGTTTGATGACAAGATCATTGGTGAAAATCTGGCCATTACCGGTGCCATCAAGGACAGCATCCTCAACGTCGAGGAGATCGCATACGCGCTTTGCACGCGACTTCGCACCCTCTACCCTGAGATGCTTACAGCACGCTACAAGCTGGAAAGCATGGAGCATTATGAGGATCTCTCCGACTACGATCTCTTTGAGCTGATCGGCAAAAAGAGAGGCTTTCTGATCTCGGGCGGTGAGATCGACACCGAGCGGACCGCCAATATGCTGCTGGACGAATTCCGTGCAGCAAAGATCGGACGCATCACGCTAGACACCGACCCGGAACAACCGAAAAAGGAAGTAGAAAATGCTGGAATTCAATCTTGAGAAGGAGCTGGTTGCTCTTGGATATCAAAATATATGCGGCGTAGACGAGGCGGGGCGCGGCCCCTTATGCGGCCCCGTAGTTGCCGCCGCCTGCATTCTTCCGACCGATTGCCAAATCGAGGGACTCAACGACTCCAAAAAGCTGACCGAAAAAAAGCGTGAGCTTTTGTTTGATGTGATTACCGAAAAAGCCATTTCCTATTCGGTTGCCCAGGCTTCGGTAGAGGAGATCAATTCTCTTAACATTCTGGAGGCCACGCTTCTGGCTATGCGACGTGCGATCGCGGGACTTGACGTCCCTGCGGACTTTGCGCTGATCGACGGCAACGTCGGACGCGACTTTTCCCTTCCCGTCCGCACGGTCATTCACGGCGACGCCATTTCCCCGAGTATTGCCGCCGCCTCGGTGCTTGCCAAGGTCACGCGAGACCGTATGTGCATCGATATGGATGCGGAATACCCGGAATACGGCATTCTGAAGCACAAGGGCTATGGAACCAAGGCGCACATGGAGGCGCTACGGAAATATGGCCCCACCCCCATCCACCGCACGCAGTTTATTCGTTTCCTGAACAATGACCAAAGCTGATATCACAACGACCGAGCTGGGACGGTTCGGCGAAAACGCCGCTGTCAAGCACCTAAAAAGAAAGGGATATCGGATCCTTGCGCGTAATTTCCGCGCCGGAAAAAACGAGATCGATATCATTGCCTCGCGCAAAAACGAGATCATTTTTATTGAGGTCAAGGCCCGGACACTGACCGCACTTGGTGATCTGCCCTATGGCTCGCCACTTGAGGCGGTAGATACCCCCAAGCAAAAGCGCACGCTTGCGGCGGCAAGCGCATATTTATGTAAAAGCGAAACCGAAAAAATGCCGCGATTTGATATTATCGAGGTTTACTTAAAGCACCGTTCGGGCTTCTTTCGAACGCTTGCTGTAGAAAAAATCTGTCACATTGAGGATGCCTTCGGCTCATGAGAAGCATCCCTATTTGAAAAACATATAAGGAGATATAAATTTTATGATGTTTCAAAGCACCAGAGATGCAGGTGCCGCCAAGGTAAGTGCGGTATTTGCCATCAAGCAGGGTCTTGCCGCTGACGGCGGACTTTTCGTCCCCGAGCAGGTCCCCTCGATCAGCCGTGAGGATATCGAAAAGCTTTGCCACGACGACTACCCCACCCGCGCGGCCAAGATCCTTTCGCTCTTTTTGACCGATTATACTTATGATGAGCTTCTGACAGACTGTAAGGAGGCCTATCGCGAGGATTCCTTTGTGGGCGGTGCTGCGCCGCTGGTTAAGGTTCGCGACGGTCTATACTCGCTGGAGCTCTGGCACGGCCCCACCGCCGCCTTCAAGGATATGGCGCTCCAGATCATGCCCCGTCTTCTCTCCCGTGCGCTCGTTAAGTGCGGCGAGAAGCGTACGGCCCTCATCCTCGTTGCCACCTCGGGTGACACGGGAAAGGCCGCGCTTGAGGGCTACAAGGATGTTGACAGCGTAAAGATCATGGTCTTCTATCCCGTTGACGGCGTAAGCCGCGTGCAAAAGCTTCAGATGGCGACCCAGGCCGGAAGCAACGTAAATGTTTGCGCCATCCGCGGAAACTTTGACGATGCGCAAAACGGCGTAAAGGCCATCTTCTCGGATGCCGACGCCGCACAAAAGCTGGATAAGGACGGCTACTTTTTCTCCAGCGCCAACTCGATCAACTGGGGACGTCTTGCCCCGCAGATCGTCTATTACGTTTCTGCTTATTGCGATCTCATCTGCCGCGGCGATATCCAAATGGGTGAGACCGTGGACTTCTGCGTTCCCACCGGAAACTTCGGCAATATTTTTGCCGCTTACCTTGCCAAGAATATGGGTCTTCCGATCGGCAAGCTGATCTGCGCCTCCAACGTCAATAACATTCTGACCGATTTTCTTCGCACGGGCGTATATGACCGTAACCGTCATTTCCATCTCACCATGTCGCCCTCGATGGACATTCTGATCTCCAGCAACCTTGAGCGGCTCCTCTACTTCGTGGCAGGTACCGAGAAGACCTCAGAATATATGGCGTCTCTTAAAAATACCGGAAAATATACGGTGGATGCCGATGTGCTGGCCAAGATCAACGAGACCTTTGTCGGCTATTACGCCGACGAGGACGAAACCGCCGCCACCATTCGCAAGACCTTTGAGCAACACGGCTATCTTGCCGACACGCACACCTCGGTTGCTCTCACCTGCGCCGATAAATATCTTTGCGAGAGCGCAAGCAAGGTGCCTCTTGTGGTCGCCTCAACCGCCAGCCCCTACAAATTTGCCGCCGACGTTTACGCGTCGCTCACCGACGAAAAGCCGCAGGATGAGCTGAAGGCACTGGATATGCTCTCTGCCTCCACAAAGACCGAGATCGCTTATCCGCTTCGCGAGCTTGATAAGCGCCCCGTAAACTTCGATACAGTAATCGATCCAAAGGATATGCTGGCTGAGGTCTACCGTTATCTCGCCAAATAAAAAGCGCGCCCCAAAAGGGGCGCGCCACAGAGAAACCCATCAGAATTCTCTCTGCTGGAAGGTGCCGCAAGCGGTCTCATCGCTTGTGGTTGCGTTGTGAGGGATCACAGAAATGACCTCTGCGGTACAATGGTTTTCACCGTTGTGATATACACAGTTCTTGACATCGCAATGAATGCCTGCGTTAAAATGGCAATCCTTGCAATACTCTTTGTTGTTTTGCTCCATGTTTTTACTCCTGTTTCTCTGTTTTTAACGTCTTTCAGAATTCTGAGAGACAATCCTAGTATCCCCCCATATCCAACAATCATTCATTTGCGGAAAGGAGAAAAGAATGTCAATCTTTACCATTGCCGATCTGCACCTTTCCACCAATGAGACCACAAACAAATCCATGGAGGTTTTCGGAAAGCGTTGGCAGAATTACGTGGAAAAGCTGACCCGAAACTGGAACGCTCTGATCACACCCCGGACACGGTCATTCTTCCGGGCGACATCTCCTGGGCAATGACGCTTAAGGAGGCCAAGGAGGATCTGACCTTTTTGGATTCCCTGCCCGGCCACAAGATCATCGGAAAAGGAAATCACGATTTCTGGTGGGCAACGCTCAGCAAAATCCACGCCTTCTTCGAGGAAAATGACATCCATACCATAACGTGTCTTTACAACAACGCGTTTGTTGCGGAGGATCTGGTGATCTGCGGCAGCCGCGGCTGGTTCAACGACGAGAGCCTGAACGGTATTCCGGAAAACACCGATTATGACAAGATCATCCACCGTGAGGCCATGCGTCTGAGACTCAGTCTGGAGGATGGAAAGAAATTTCCCGATGACCTTGAGCGCGTGGTGTTCCTTCACTTCCCACCCGTTTTTCGCGAATTCCGTTGCGAGGAGATCGTTTCGGTGCTTAAGGAATACAACATAAATCGATGCTTTTACGGTCACATTCACGGCTGTTACGAGCACCCGAACACCTTTGTGGAGGATGGAATCACCTATTCCCTGATCTCCGCCGATCATCTGAATTTTATTCCTAAGAAAATCTCTTCCGATATTTAAGAAATATCCGAAAAGCCCTTGACATTGTTACCAAAAAAATGTAAAATAATAAAGTATGTAAAAATTTCATTTGGAGGACAAAAAAATGAAACTGTTAAAATGCGAAAAGACCGAAAAGAGCATGTATGAGCTCGAGATCGGCGTAGAAAAGGAAGTTTTTGAGGCTGCCATTGAGAAGGTATACCGTAAGCAGGTAAAGAACATCAACATCGCCGGCTTCCGTAAGGGTAAGGCACCCCGTGCGATCATCGAAAAGATGTACGGCAAGGGCGTTTTCTATGAGGATGCC
>JAGAUC010000118.1 GCA_017621015.1 Clostridia bacterium
ACCTGCCTATTGATATAATCACGAAAAGCATTTCTTCCAAAAACGGTAGATATTTTGTTTACGTCAACAAAAACACGATTAAAAATAGCACGTTCATCAACGTAAACAGGAACATTGATAATGTTTCCATCCGTATCTTTAAATTTTGACACTAACAAAAAATAATTTTCTCTGCGCGAAGGATCTGTCGCGTTTTTAGTTCCACGATACGCCTCTGTAACGTCATCAAGTCCGTCAATGATTTTTAAGAAAAACTTTTCACCAAGGCCGTGATAATGTGTGTGTGCATCGACTTTCAGCCCAAGCTTTCTCGCCTCAGCTTCCGTGAAAACATTTTCTCAAATATGCGAGGCATTCATAGCCATCGGAAGATTTCTGACACCCTTTTGTGATATCATGATATCAGGGGTCACATCTCTCAACTTAACCTCACTTCTGTAGCTTGTGTCATAAAGCGCTTTATGAAGCTCTGTCTTGGCGTTTTTACTCAAAGAGTAGCGCATATCCGCGCTCTTATTTGTCGCTGTGCCCTCAGGGGCCTTTTCTTTTTTCTCGTTCTCGGCCGATGTTGAGGAGTCTGTGCTCAGTCCTCGATCTCCATCGCCACCTCGAGAAGTTCGGATTCTGTCGCGTTCAGATTCTCCAAGAGAAATTCCGCCATTTTTGCTATTTGATCGTCCCTCGGAATCAAAAGCATAATTGTCACGATGGTTTCTTGCTTGATTTTTAAGAATTTGAAGCACTCGATCAAGTTCGCTTGCGCTTCCGATAACTGATTTGCCATTGTTTCCTCCGATTACTTTTTCGATTAAATTGATATATCCTTTGTTGGCATCCGTGATTGCAATTTGTTTCAGTATGCCAAAATGTCCGGGAGAGAAATTTTCGTAAATATAGTAATAATTGTTGCTTGGAGCAACCCCATATTGCGGAAGATCTCCATCACGAGCCATGTAATTTGAGTTATCTGCCATAATGCGACTGCTGATTATGGCATATTCCTGATTAGAAATTTGTTTGTACTTTCTTTTTTTATTGTACCGCTCATCCACCTCGCTGTCAACGCCTTTTTCGGCGTCGGCGGCCTTTTCTTTTTCCCTCTTGTCCGTAATCGAGGAAACCTTCACTCCGCTTCCGGCGGCATCCACCGCCTTGACGTAGGACTTATAGAGCCCCGAAAGATATTTCTGAGCCTCCTTGCTGATGCCGGCCGCCTTGCCGTCATGTGCCGCCTTCAGTGCCAGGACAAAGCGCTTCCACGCGCCATCGTTCCGCGCGCCCATACGCTCCACGAAATAGGAGTTTCCCAGCAGATCTCCAAGCATGTTGGCCACAAGCTCGGTGCTCACCACGTACTCGTTCTGCGCTTTGCTTTGCTTTTTATCGGTGTAGAGCTTCGAGAGCCCCTCGCGCCGTGCCCGGTAGTCACCCACAAGCGCCTTAACATCCTCGGGCGCCTTCTCATCCCCAAGGATGCGCTCCAGCTCGTATGCCATTCGCCCGAGGTTTCCGAAGAGTAGGGAAAGCCCGACCGCAATGCGGTCGGGCCGTTTTTTGATTTTAAGCCTTGCCGTTGGAGCCAAGAACGTTGACGATCTTGTGAGTGACCATCTTCTTGACCTCACTACGGGCAACGATGAGATATCCGCGGGGATCGAATACCGAGGGATCGTCATTCAGAACGCGGCGGATGCCTGCGGTCATAGCCAGACGGATATCGGAGTCGATGTTGATCTTACATAC
>JAGAUC010000119.1 GCA_017621015.1 Clostridia bacterium
CACGTTGCAGCGGTAAGCGGTCTCGTCGGGCTGCATGGTAAGTCCCATGCTCATTGCCTCAAGGGGAGAGCGGCCCTTGGAATAGATCTTGGGGTCAAAGGACATGACCGCCATATTAGCCGTGTCGCTTTCGGGAACCATACCCTCGGGCACGTTGGATACCGTACCCACAATGGATCTCTTGGCCAAGGCATCCATACAGGGCTTGTTTGCTTTTTGCATCGGGGTAAGACCGCCCAGCGCTTCGATTTTTTCGTCTGCCATTCCGTCGGGAATGAGTACAAGATATTTCATGCTTCAATCTCCGTAAATATATTATATAATAGAAATAACAATCCAATTATACATAGTAAAGTATAACATAAACCACTTTTGTTGTCAATATACAAGAAGTAGAAAAACCGTGCACAAAACACAGGGATTTTGTGCACGGTTCTTATGTTTTTTACTGTCTGGCTGCGTCGAGAGTGTGATAATAGTAAACCGGCATGGCGCTCCAGCCGTGGCAAAGGCTGGCGGCGTTGCTGAAATCGCTCTGTCCGTTTTCGGTCTCCCAGAAGGAAGTGGCGCCCGCGTTCAGCATTTTACCGTAGGTAGCGTCGATGTCCTTCAGAATATAGTCACGGTATTTTTCCTTGTTGATCTGAAGCAGAGCATCGTATTTGAAGCACATCATGCTCAAAGAGCACTTGGTGATGTCATGGTCACCCGCAAGCGTATCGGCAATCCTCTCTGCCGTTTCACCCTCGGCCGCACCGCAGAGGATGGCCAGCGCATTGACAAGCTCACTGTAGGTTTCGCTTCCCGCGCGGTCAACGAAAAGTCCCTTGTCCTTGTTATAGAAGGTCTCCGAAATCTTCCGATTCAGGTCATTTTTCATAGAGAGGAAGTCAGCCTTTTCCCCCAACCAATCGCAGATGGCCTGCATTCTGCCAAGGGCAATGGAGAACAGACAGTTGAGGGGCGTTTCGAAAGGAGAGGTGATGTCCGCGGGTCTACCTGACAGATTATCCGTCCATTCATAGAAGTTCCAGGCACCGTCCTTGCCCTCGAACATAGGAAGAAGGCCGTCTTCCATACGGGAGGTGCAGGCGTTCATGATTTTATTCAGCTTGGGATACACCTCGCGTACAAGCGAAAGGTCACCGGTACGGAGATAATATTCGTAAACCATCGTGACAAAGTGAAGCGAGAACGAGGGGATAGCGCGCGGGATCGGCGACATATCGCCCTTATAAGGCGTTGTGATGTTGAGAAGTCCGTCCGCACGGTCATCCTCACCCATCAGACGAAGCGCGGCGCGCGGGAATTTTTCCTCACCAAAGGCGTAGTAGCCGCAGATGATCTGATTTCTCGTGTCCATCGCGTACATAGCCTGCTCACGCCATGGGCAGTCCTCGTAGTGGTCGTGCATACAAAGCACAAGCGTACGCGCCGCCGTTTCGTAGATTCGGTTGCGAAGCTCGTCCTTGAAATCGAAGGGGAGCACCTTTACGGGATATTCGCTGGGGAAAAGCGTCAGATACTCCACTTCAACGGGAGTCTGATATTCCAGCTCGAGATAGCGGGCACCAAGACGGCGACAATAGTTGGAAAATTCGGTCACACCCTCGCCAACGGTAATGTCGATGGAAAAGTTTCTGGGGCCGATGATACCTCTCACGCGTCCGTCCGCAATGTGCTCGCCCCACCAAAGCTTGAGTGTCTGCTTAACGGGAGAGGTCAGACGGAAGGTCGGGAAGCCGACCTCCTCGCGCCCAAGATCGTAAAGCATACGGTTTCCCTCGGTGCGGATAAACTTGGATTTCACGGGCGGCAAAATGTCCAGTCTTTCGATGGGACGGGGAATGGGCTGGAAGATCCCCTCAACAAGCGAGCTCTTTTCAAAGCCCTCGCAGAGCTCGGTTTTCCAGGTGTCCTCGTTTGGTGCAATGAAGTGGTATGTCCAGCCGATCTGCGGCGAGATCTTGCGCTTAAGACCGTTCTGATAGGCAGGGTTGAGGCGAGAGAGCGTATTTTCGTTGGATTCTCCGATTTTTTTCCCATCCTTGTAAAGCTCATACCAAAGACCGGCGTTTGCAGAATAATAGGAGAAGTTAGGAGCTCCGTAGAACCATACCTCAATGGCGATGACGTTGTTGCCTTTCGTTAAATATTTTGTAATATCAATGCTATCATAGACTTTATAATAAGGAAAATCCCTGTATTGGTTGCAGCTAACGAACGCTCCGTTTACATAAAGCGTGTAGTCCGAGTTGGCCGAGAGACGAATCTCGGTGTTTTCGCCCGAGAAGGAAAGCGGAACAAAAAATTGTGCGTGGCTGTCGACGCTTTGCTCTTCCTTCAGCCATATCCATTTTGCCATAATTCAGTCCTCCGTTGATGGATTCAATTTTATAAAATTAGTATAGCATATTCAAAAAGCAAAGTCAACTTGTTTTTTGCAAAAAGAGCCGCGCACAATTTGTGCGCGGCCCATATGGAATTTTACTTTTTCTTTGCCACACCGAGCGTGTGATAGTAGTAGATGGGCATGCCGCTCCATCCGTGGCACAAGCTTCCGGCTCCGTCGAAGTCCTCGGCTCCGATGACGGTCTCCCAGAAGGTCGTAGCACCGGCATCCAGCATTTTTCCGTACATCTCGTCAATGTCATTCAGAACGTAGTCGCGGTACTTTTCCTTATCGACCTTGAGAAGCGCATCGTATTTGTTGCACTTCCAGGAAAGCGAGGTGGTGGAAAGCTTATCGGCGGCAAGAGCCTCCGCGATGTGCGCTGCCTCCTTGCCCGTCACGGCTCCGCAAAGGATTGCAAGTCCGTTGACGTATTCGCTGTAGAATTCCTCGTCAGTTCTGTTCTGTACCCATCCGGTATTCTTGTTGTACCAGGTATCGTGGATCTTTTGGTTCAGAGCATCCTGCTTTGCCTTGTAGTCAGCCTTTACGCCGATCCAGTCGCAGATCTCCTGCATCTGCCCCAGAGCAATGGAGAAGGAGCAGTTGAGCGCCGCATCAAATGGAGAGGCGGTTGCGGGTCTCTGATCCTTGCTGTAGGAAAGTCCCTCGGCCCACTCATAGAAGTTCCAGCAGCCCGTTTCGCCCTCGGGGAAGATGGGAAGAAGTCCGTCCTCCATATGATCAAGGAAGGTCTGTACGGTGTCGGTAAGCTTCTTGAATACGTCTCTTGCCAGCGAGTAATCGTGCGAGTGCTTGCAATATTCATATACAAGCTGAACAAAGCAGTTGGTTGTGCCGGGAATGCAGGAGGGAATGGGGAACATATCACCCTTGTAGGGACATACGATGTTGAAGAGTCCGTCGTCTCTGTGGTCCATGCTGATCAGATAGATCGCGGCACGCGGGAAGATATACTCTTCAAATGCGTAATAGCCACAAAGGCCCTGGTTTCTGGCATCGCCGGCATACATAGTCTGCTCACGCCAGCAGCAGTCCTCATAGTGGTCGTGCATACACATATATATGGTACGTACGGCGGTGTTATAGATTCGGTTACGGCGCTCGCTTCCGCAATCCACGGGAAGGAGATTTACGGGATATACGCAAGGGAATACCGTGAGGTAATCCACCTTGATAGGGGTCTCGTACTCGATCTCCAGATAGCGGCAGCCAAAGCGGCGGAGATAGTTGGAAAACTCAGTCACGCCTTCGTTGACCGTGATCTCCACGAAGAAGCGGCGACAGCCCATAAGGTCGCGGACCTGGCCGTCATTGATGTGCTCACCCCACATCAGGCGAAGCTTCTGCGGTACAGGCGAGGTCAGACGGAGCGTCGGGAAGCCGACAGTCTCACGGCCAAGATCGTAGAGAATGCGGTTATTGGCCTCGCGGACAAAGGTGGACTCTGCCGCGGGGAGTATATCCATTCTCTTGATGGGACGGGGAAGCGGCGTTTCCATAATGCCTTCGCCACCGGGCGCGCTCTTCTCAAAGCCGGGAACAAGCTCGGTCTTCCAAGCGTCCTCCTTGGCGGCGATGTAGTGATAAGACCAGCCGATCTGCGGCGAGATCTTGCGCTGAAGCTTGTGCTGATACATAGGGCTGAGACGCGAGAGGGTATTCTCGTCCGATTCCTTCACCTTTTTGCCGTCCTGGAAAATTTCATACCAAAGACCGGC
>JAGAUC010000120.1 GCA_017621015.1 Clostridia bacterium
ATGCACACAGTGTGGCGCGTGTGCGGCGGTTTGCCCGCTGACGGGAAAGGGAGGCTTGCAGGCGGCCGGAGAGGCATATGCCTGCCAGATCAAGGATAAGGAAAGCCTTTCGTTTGCTACGGCAGGTGGATTTTTCCCGCTTTTGGCCAAGCGGATTCTTGAGGCCGGCGGCGTTGTGTACGGGTGTGTCTGGGATGCGGACATGAAGCCCGTCCATAAGGGAATCACCGATCCGTCGCTGATTGCATCCTTCAGCGGATCCAAATACGTTCAGTCGGACATATCCGGTATATTGAAGGAGCTTTATGCGCATTTGCAAGACGGAAGGGAGGTTCTGTTTTCCGGTACCCCCTGCCAGGTCGATGCGGTTTTACATTACTGCGCAGAGTTGGATCTCTCGCGACTGATCACGGTGGACGTGATTTGTTACGGGGTGCCGTCTCCGGGACTTTTCTCGGCATATATCGACGGATTGAATCGCAAATACGGTGCCAGGGTGGTTGATTTCCGATTCCGAGACAAGAAAACATACGGTTGGTCTCATACCACGCGCATCACCTTCGAGAGGGAGGACGGCAGCCGCTTTGAGATCGAGGAGCCGGACTACAGTCATATCGATTATTACAAAATGTTTGCCACCAGAGACTGCTACCGGGCATCATGCTACCGGTGCCCGTATAACACGATCGAGCGTGTTTCGGATTTTACCACGGGAAATTACTGGGGCATTGAGAATAAATCCACGGCGTTTGATGCTACGCTCGGGGTGTCGATGGTATTGACGAACACCGAGCGCGCCGGGCGCATCCTGGAAGAGATGATGCCGGACATGACCGTGGAGAAAAGAACGGTGGAGGATGCCATTCAATCCAACGATGCGCTGGTCAAGGGCTCGACACCGCCTCGCAAGCGAGATGCGATCTATGCTTGCTTCGCGAAAAAGGGCTTTGGTCCCATGTTCCGTAAATATTACCAGCCGGATCTCATAAAAAAATGTAAGGCAGCGATCCGACGAATTCTTCGCAGAGGAGGTGCCGGAAGGTAGAATGAAGGAATATTCGCGTACACAAAACTCCGCTCGCAATCTTATATTGGGAACGGCCATGTATGTCTTTACCCAGCTGGTCTCGTTTGTCAGCCGAACGGTTTTTATCAAATTGCTGGGCGACCAATATCTGGGCATCAGTGGGCTATACTCCAACATCCTGGCGCTGCTGGCGCTGGCGGATCTGGGGGTGACCACGGCGTTCACCTTTTCCCTGTATAAGCCGCTGGCTGACAAGGATTACGATCGCCTTGCCTCCTTGCTCGGATTTTTCCGAAAGCTTTTTGTGCTGATCGCCGCGGTCGTTTTTGCGGTCGGCATCGGCTTTGTTCCGTTTTTGAAGCTTGTGATCAAGGACAGTACGCTGGAATACGGAAAATTGCAGCTGTATTTCGCCTTGTCCGTGGTCAACACGGCCTGCTCGTATTTGTCGGTCTACAAGTCGGCGGTTTTCCGAGCGGACCAGAAGGTATATGTGATCAATGAGGTCAGTGCGATCACCAACCTGCTTTTACACGTTTTTCAGATCGCGCTTCTTTACATAACCAGAAATTACATTTCTTATTTGCTGGTTGCCATTGCGATCACGCTTTTGAACAACCTGATCCTGACGGTGCTTTCCAACCGCGCCTATCCGCAGATCTTTTCCCAAAAGCCCAAGCCTCTGGATAAGGAGGAGCGGAAGTCCATTTTTGGCAATCTCAAATCGCTGATCGTTTACCGAATCAGCGCGGCGATCATGAATTCCACGTCCAATATCCTGATTTCGGTGCTTCTCGGCACGGTGGTCGTAGGGTATTATTCCAACTATTCCATGATCGTGGTGATGATCACGGCTATGGTCGGAATTCTGTGTAACGCCCTGCTTGCCAGCATTGGCAATCTCGGGACGACGGCAGAGCCCGGGCGGCGCGGAGAGCTTTTTCACGCCATCCTGCTTCTTTTTTACGGCGTGGGCGCCTTTTGCTCGGCTTGCTTTATCTCGATCTTCAACGACTTTATTCTTTTGTGGCTGAAGGACAGCACGTATCTGTTGTCCGAGTCCGATGTGTATCTGATTGTTTTCACGTTCTTTATAACCTGTATTTCCAACCCCATATGGATGTTCCGCGAGTCCTTCGGCCTGTTTAAAAAGGCCAAGTACGTGATGAGCGTTGCCGCGGTCCTGAACGTGCTTTTTGCCGTTGTCGGCGGAAAGCTGCTGGGCGTTGGCGGTATCATTGCGGCAACGGGTGTTGCCCGTCTGCTTACCATGTTCTGGTACGAGCCAAGATATCTTTACAAGGACTCCTTTGCACTCCCGTACCGAGTTTATTGGGGATATACCGCCTTTTATATGCTACTGTCCGTGGCTTCGGTCGGCATCAGCGTTGTGCTTTCGGAATTTTTGCCAACGTCCATTCTCGGTATGCTGCTGAAGGTCGCGATCTGCGGCGTGGTCAGCGGCGCGGTATTCCTTTTGACAAACATCAAAACCAAAGAGGGAAAAC
>JAGAUC010000121.1 GCA_017621015.1 Clostridia bacterium
GCTGATGGTCAGCGAAAAGCCGTCAGCGGGACAATGCGAGCACAGGAAGAATGCCAGCTTTCTCTCGGGAGATCCTGCGGTAAAGCAGGAGATCTTGGAGTTGAGATAACAGATCTTGTCGGAAAGACAGCGAATGTAGTTGGCAGCGAAAGTCGGGTTGGTCTGCGTGAGCGGCAGAATGTCCTTGGCGTCAAAAAAGAGAACGCGGCAGGATTTCTTGGCCGTGATGATGCTGACGTAACGACTGCGCGAGCCAAATAGCGTTGCCAGGCCGAAAACATCGTTTTTGGTAAAGCTGCGGAGCAGAACGCCGTTCTGACTGTCGACCGAATGGACGGTTGCCGTGCCCGACAAAAAGATGCCGAGCTTTTTATCGGTATTTTCGGGAGAGAAAATGATGTCGCCCGATTTGAAGGTCTGTGTCTCGGTTTCGGGGGATGTCAGAAGGGACAGGATGGTTTCGGTGGAAATTCCGGAAAACAAGGGGGTAGTCTGAAGTTGAGTGATGATCGCTTCTTTTTTCATATTCGCCTCCTAAATGTCTCTTTCGATACATTATTATAACACGCGTGTCGGATTTTGTCAAGGTGGAAAAACGTTTTTTTCTCGAAATCGGGTAATTTTTTTTTACAGACTTGATTTGTGAAGAGAAATCGTGTATAATAAGGAAAGAATAAAAAAGAAAAGGAGTTTTTTCTTATGACACTTGTGGTTTTGGCAGCAGGAATGGGCTCTCGCTACGGCGGAATGAAGCAGATCGATCCCATCACGGAGAACGGCGAATTTATCATCGATTTCTCGGTGTACGATGCGATCAAGGCAGGCTTTGATAAGGTGGTCTTCATCATCAAGGAAGAGATGCTTGACGACTTTAAGGAAACGGTCGGTAAGAGAGTTTCCCCCTTTATCCAGGTGGATTATGCATTCCAAAAGATGGACAAGAATGTCCCTGCTGATAAGCTTATCCCGGGCAGAACCAAGCCCTGGGGTACGACGCACGCGCTTCTGTGCGCCAAGGATAAGGTGACCGATAACTTTGCGGTCCTCAATGCGGATGACTTCTACGGAAGAGGCGCCTTTGTGGCCATTGCGGACTTTTTGAAGAATGCTAAGGACACGCCCGATAATATGCACGCGGCGATGGTTGGCTACGTTTTGGGCAACACGCTGACCGAAAACGGAACGGTATCGCGCGGTGTTTGCGTGGTTGAGGACGGAATGCTGAAGGAGATCGTGGAGCGCACCAAGATCGCGCCCGACGGCGAGACGGCGGCTTTCTACGAGGGCGACGTCAAGACAGCCCTTCCTTACGATACCATGGTTTCGATGAATTTCTGGGGCTTTACGCCTTCGATCTTCTCGTACCTGGAAAAGAGCTTTGCTGCCTTCCTTGATAAGACAGAGGGCGACCCGCTCAAGCGCGAGTGCTACCTGCCCATGACAGTGGGTGAGGCAATGGCGGACGGCGTTTGCGACGTCAAGGCCTACAAGACCGATGCCAAGTGGTACGGTGTTACCTATGGCGAGGACAAGGCCGCTGTTATGAAGGGCATCCGTTCCTTCATTGACATCGGCGAGTATCCGAACGGTCTTTGGAAATAAGAAGAAGGAGCTTTTGCTATGGCAACGTTAATTACGGGTGGCGCGGGCTTTATCGGCTCGCATACCATCGTTCAGCTTTTGGAGGCGGGCAGAGAGCTTGTGGTTCTTGACAATTTCTGCAACAGCAAGCCCGTTGTGCTTGACCGTATTCGCGAGATCACAGGCAAGGATTTTCGCTTCTATGAGGCCGATCTTTTGGACCGCGATGCGATCGAGAGGATCTTTCAGGAAAACAAGATCGACAGCGTGATCCACTTTGCGGGCTTGAAGGCGGTGGGCGAGTCGGTGCAGCAGCCGCTTCGCTACTATCACAACAACCTCACGGGAACCTTTAATCTCTGCGAGATCATGCAGAAATACGGTGCAAAGCGCATTGTGTTCAGCTCGTCGGCCACGGTTTACGGCAAGCCTGAGAGCGTACCGATCCGCGAGGATTTCCCGCTTTCCAC
>JAGAUC010000122.1 GCA_017621015.1 Clostridia bacterium
ATGCAGTGAGAGTTTAGGTCAAGCCTTTTTAAAGGCTTGCGGGGTATGGGGCAGAGCCCCACGTTCTCCCCGACAAATCAAAATTTGAAGTATATAAAAATCCGAAAGGGAAGGAGGCTATATATGAATGTAAGCATATGTGACGGGAGGATTCCCGGGACGATCCTGAAAAAAAGCGACATGGGCAACGTGACGGGGCTGGAGTTTTTGTCCAAGATCTTTTACATCTCCGACGGCGTGATGATCGCCGAGATCCGTCGGATCTCGGGCCTTGACACCTCCACGCTTCAGAACTGGACCAAGCGCGGGTGGCTGGAGAACAGCAAGCTCAAGCGCTACGACATCGATCAGGTGGCGCACATTCTGATCATCAATATGCTTCGCTCGTGCATGCAGCTGGACCGCATTGCGTTTCTGATCCGTTACATCAACGGAAGCGTCAACGACCGAAGCGACGATATCATCTGCTATTCGCGACTTTACGATTATGTCTGCCGTATTTTGGAACGGCTTACCGATGACACGCCGGTGCAAAATATCCGTGCGTGTATTGAGGAGACCATTGAGGACTACGAGGAAAAGGTGACGGGCGCGCGAAAGCGCCTATCGAAGGGGCTTGAGATCATAGTGGTCGCGTACTACGCGGTGCTTCTCAAGCAGCGCTCGGATCATTTGCTGGATAGCCTGACAGGAAAGGAGTAACAATATGATAGCTTGGTGGAATGAACTGATGCTGGCTCAGCAGATCTTTGCGCTGATCGCCATTCCGTCTACTCTCGTTATGCTGATCCAGACGGTCATGCTTTTGATCGGTCTTGGCGGCGAGGGCGATGTGGACGCTGACGCGGACGGCGACGAGGTCTTTGAGGGCGGCGGCGACGGCCTTGTGCTGTTCTCGGTGCGCGGCGTGGTCTCGACCCTCACGGTGATGGGCTGGTCGGCGGTCGCACTTCTGGAGACGCTGGCGCCCGCGCTTGCGATCACCATCGCGGCGGTGCTCGGCGTGGCCACGCTGTTCGGCATGGCGTTTCTGATGCGCGCGGTGGCTCGCTTGCAGGCCTCGGGCAACATCGATGTGGAAAACGCGATCGGCAAGGTGGCCACGGTCTACATCCCCATCCCCGAGAAGGGAAAGGGAACGGGTAAGGTGACCCTGACGCTTCAGGAAATGTATAGCGAATTTACGGCGATCACGGTGAGCTCCGATCGCCTGGCAACGGGGACGCTTGTCCGCGTAGTGGCGGTAGACGGCACGGGTGTGCTTGTGGTCGAGCCGCTGGTCTCCGAGGCGGAGAAGGAGGATAAGGAATGAAAAACAAGGATATTCCGATCCTCGCGTTTCTGAACTTTTTGTATCTTTTGGTCTCGTGCGTGGCGGCCCAGCTGTTTGCCAAGCTGGTCATCCGCTTTACGGTGCTGTTTGTGGAGCTGGATTTCGTGGCGGCGTCGGTCATTCGCCTGATCGTTCTTCTTGCTGTCTCGTTCGGGCTCTTTGCCTTCCTTGGCTATAAGGAGGGCTATCGGGCGGCAAGCTTTACAAGGGGCGAGGCCATCCCCGCGGTGGGCATAGCCGCACTTGTGCACCTTTTGCTCGGGCTTGTGTTCCGCTTTACCCCGTGGCTGTGCGGCCCCACGCGCCACATCGCCGGTTTTTTGTCGCTGGGGGCGGCGTACAACGCCACCGAGCGCATCGAGGAGATTCCCTTTGTCGCCCTTCTTTTCGTTGGCCTTTTTATGGCCATTCTTTGGGCGGTGGGATATCTTGCTCTCTCATACGTCGGATTCCGTAAGCGCATCCGCGACCGCGGTCTGCTTACGAATCACCAATAAACCAAGGCAACGCTATTTGAAAATCGGATATGTGACAATTTGAAGTTTGTCGGTCTGGCTACGCTTGAACGAAGGTGG
>JAGAUC010000123.1 GCA_017621015.1 Clostridia bacterium
ATTATGGAGCTTCCTTATGTTCTGGAGTGTGGCGTTTCCGCCGCGCCCGACGAGGTAAGAGGCCAGATCGTAAAGGCCAGCATCGTACTAACCAAGGGAACTGAGCCCTCCGAGGAGCTTAAAAAGGAGATCCAGACCTACGTCAAGGAGCACACCGCGCCTTACAAGTATCCGCGTCTGGTGGTCTTCCGTGACGAGCTTCCCAAAACCACAAGCGGTAAGATTATAAGAAACAAATTATGAGAACCTACAAACGAATCACCCTTCTTTGCGGTCACTACGGAAGTGGAAAGACCAACGTCGCGGTAAGTATGGCGTTTGACCTGAAAAAGCAGGAGAAAAACGTCGCGCTGGCCGATCTTGACATCGTCAATCCCTATTTCCGTGCCAAGGACAGCAAGGAACAACTGAAAAAGGCCGATATCCGCCTGATCTGCTCGGAATACGCCAACTCCAACGTGGACATTCCTGCACTTCCACAGGATATGTACGCCATCATTGACGACAAGTCACTCCACTGTATTCTCGACATTGGCGGCGATGACCGCGGCGCACTCGCGCTTGGGCGCCTGGCCCCTGCGATCCTTGCGGAGAACGATTATGAGATGCTGATGGTCATCAACCAAGCGCGCCCGCTCACAAGAGATGCGGCATCCACCCTTGAGGTCATGCGCGAGATCGAGGCGGCCGGCGGAATTCCCTTCACGGGGCTTATCAACAACACAAACCTCGGTGCGGAAACCACCGCAGGGGACCTTCTCGCCTCCGATGCTTACGCAAGAGAGGTGTCCGAGCAATCGGGACTTCCGCTGGTGCTTACCACCGTGCGCGAGGACCTGGCGGCAGCGCTTGACGGCAAGGTGGAAAACCTTTTTCCGCTCCGTCTCCAAAAACACGAAAACCTTTGAAAGGAAGTATACATTATGGCAAAGCTTACGTTCAAAACCGACAACTGAAAGGGCTGTGGACTTTGCGTGGACGTGTGTCCGAAAAAGATCCTCCGCCTTGCTCCCGACAAGATCAACAAAAAGGGACACCACCCCGCCGAGCTCACCGACGAGAGCGCCTGCGTGGGCTGCGCTTCCTGCGCGATGATGTGCCCCGATTGCATTATTAAAGTAGAAAGGTGAGTGAAAAACATGGCAGATAAAGTACTTATGAAGGGTAACGAGGCCATTGCAGAGGCCGCCATCATTGCCGGCTGCCGCCACTACTTCGGCTACCCCATTACCCCCCAGACCGAAATTGCCGCCTATATGGCAAAAAGAATGCCCAAGATCGGCGGAACCTTCCTGCAGGCCGAGAGTGAGATCGCGGCGATCAATATGGTCTACGGCGTGGCCTCCACGGGTCTGCGCGTTATGACCTCCTCCTCCAGCCCCGGAATTTCGCTCAAGGGCGAGGGTCTTTCCTACCTTGCCGGAGCCGATCTCCCCTCCCTCGTTGTCAACGTACAGCGCGGCGGACCCGGCCTTGGCGGTATCCAGCCCAGCCAGTCCGACTACTTCCAGGCCACGCGCGGAGGCGGTCACGGTGACTTCCGCATGATCGTTCTCGCCCCCGCCTCGGTGCAGGAGATGGCTGAGCTTACCGTTCGCGGCTTTGAGCTTGCCGACAAGTACCGTATGACGGCCATGATCCTTGCCGACGGTACGATGGGTCAGATGATGGAGCCCGTGGCTCTTGACTTTGACGTAAAGCCCGCCCCCGAAAAGCCTTGGGCAACTACGGGCACGGGAATGAAGCGCCCCCACAACATTGTCAACTCGCTTTCTCTGGTTCCCGAGGAGCTCGAGCAGCTCAACATCGCTCGCTTTGAGCGCTATAAGCAGATCGAGGAGACCGAGACGCTTTACGAGGAATATATGATGGACGATGCCGAGATCGCGATCGCCGCCTTCGGCATTGCCGCGCGCGTGGCCAAGAACGCCATCGTCGAGGCAAGAAAGATGGGCATCAAGGTCGGTATGATCCGTCCCATCACGCTCTGGCCCTTCCCCAAGGCTCCCTTCAAGAAGGCGGCCGAGCACGTAAAGCAGTTTATTTCGGTCGAGCTCTCGATGGGTCAGATGATCGAGGACGTAAGACTGGCCAGCGAATGCCGCGTTCCCGTAACGCTTTGCAACCGCGTGGGCGGTATGATCCCCTCGCCCGAGCAGGTGCTCGAGAGCATTAAGGAAGCTGTAAAGAACGGAGGTAACAACTAATGGCTGTAGTATTTGATAGACCCCACGCCCTTGCCGACGTGCCGCTTCATTATTGCCCCGGCTGCACACACGGCATCATTCACCGCCTGGTTGCCGAGGTCATTGACGAGCTCGGAATCGAGGGCAAGACCGTCGGCATCGCGCCCGTCGGCTGCTCGGTTATGGCATATAACTATTTCAACTGCGATATGATCGAGGCGGCACACGGCCGCGCTCCCGCTGTGGCTACGGGCGTTAAGCGTGCCAACCCCGAAAACATCGTTTTCACCTACCAGGGTGACGGTGACCTTGCCTCCATCGGCGCGGCGGAGATCGTCCACGCCGCCATGCGGGGCGAGAAATTCACC
>JAGAUC010000124.1 GCA_017621015.1 Clostridia bacterium
AATACCGCTTTTTCAGCTTTTGAGATGCGATGTTTATACAGTGACCTATTGACAAAAATATCCCGCAATGATATAATGAAAATGTGAATCGGGGACGGCACCCATCATAAAAAACGGAATTCACAAAAACCATTGCAAATTGAATACAAGGGGGCGACACCCATCGAAAAAAACGTGAATGTAGTTGATGAGCAAGGAAATGTATATGAGGCGACCTACCCGAAACGGGCGAAAGGTCTTGTAAAAAACGGCAGGGCACGCTTCGTAGACCAAAATACCATATGCCTTGCGTGTCCGCCGAATGAAAATTTGGAGGATAACAAAATGTCAGAGAATACAAACAACACCGTTTTGACGGAAAAAGAAATTTTTAATCAGATCGTTTTACTGCAAAAGCAGTTGACGGAGAATTCACCCACCTCACTTCACCGTCTCGGCGAGGCTCTTTCAGATGCTCGCGGTGAGGGTGATGATGCTAAACTTACAGATGATCAAGTTTCGGAGATATGCAAGGTTTTTGCTCAACGGGAAGAGACGTTGAATCAAACGCTTTGTCTGTACCAGCGTATGTACAGTGATCTTCAAAAAGAAAAGCAGGAAGAAAAGAAATTGCAGCCCGAAAGCAAAGATCAAGCCGAAAAGCGCAATGCATTTTTGAAATTCGTGAAAGAAACGACCATTGCTACGGCGGGTGCAGCTCAGCCGGGCGCAATGCAAGCGCAGCTTCCCGATTTTGAAGCGCTTTGGAAAACTGTATGTCTCGGTGAATAAAGTATAATCAAGACACCCCGAGGAGAAAATCCTCGGGGATTTTCATAATATCTATTGACAAAATCACGATACCGTGATATTATATGGTTGAGGACAGGATAAGAGGGGGAAGAATAATGCCTGTATTATCGAGATTTTACGGAATTGTTATCCGTATGTATTTTTTGCAAAGCGAGCACAATCCGCCGCACATTCATGCCATCTACAACGAGGACGTGGCGGCCATTGATTTTGTAACGGGTGAGGTGCTTGAGGGTTATCTTCCAAACAAGGCTATGAACATGGTACAAGAATGGATTTCACTACACAAGGCTACCTTGATGGAAATTTGGAAAACGCAGGAGTTTCGGAAGATTCCACCGCTTGAATGATAGGAGGTAGAGGTATGTTTCATAAGGTGAAGAATGTTTTTGCACTTCCTGAGTATAAATTGAGCATTCAATTCTCGGAGGGTGTAACTAAAATCTACGATGTAACGCCCTTGTTTGAAAAAATACCATCATTTGCACAATTAAAAGAGGATCACACTGAGTTTGCCTGTGTGTCGGTTGACGTGGGCGGCTATGGTATCGTATGGAATGATGAGCTTGATCTTTCGTGCGACGAGCTCTGGGAAAACGGTGTGCAGGTAGACACTCCCTTTGACGGACTTATGGCGTTTAGCGATGCCACGGAGCTTTGGGGGCTGAACGAAAGCACGCTTCGTAAGGCAATCACTTACGGAAAGCTTGTTAACGGAGTGGATGTTTGCAAGTTTGGAAAGCAATGGGTGGTTTCTGTGGAAGCCATGAAACGGGAATACGGAAACGGAAATCGCTGATAATTTGTTTGATCTGAAAGGATAACCCAATGAAAAATGTTTTGGCCGTGGTGGGAGCCACGGCGTCGGGAAAGACCGCGCTTTCGATTGCCTTGGCAAAGGAGCTGGGCGGTGAGATCATTTCCTGTGATTCGATGCAGATCTACCGCGGCATGGACATCGGAACGGCCAAGCCGACGATGGAAGAGCGTGAGGGGATCGTGCATCATCTGATCGATATTATTGAACCGAGCGAAAGCTTTTCGGTGGCCGATTACGCGCCCTTAGCTAAGGCAGCGATCGAGGACATCACGGCGCGCGGCCGTCTGCCCATCTTTTGCGGCGGCACGGGGCTGTATCTGGACGCGGTGCTTACCGCGAACGAATATTCCGAGGCGGGAAGCGATCCTGCGCTTCGCGAGGCGTTGACAAGGGAAGCTGAGGAAAAGGGATCCCTTGCGCTTTGGGAGCGTTTGCGGCTGGAGGACCCCGAATCGGCCGAGGCCATTCACCAAAACAACGTCAAGCGCGTCATCCGGGCGCTGGAGATCAAGCTTTTGACGGGTGTGGCCAAGTCGGAATGGGATCGGCGCTCGCGCCTGTCCCCCGCGCCGTACAACGCGCTGGTGCTGGGGTTGTCCTATCCGGACCGCTCGGTGCTTTATGAGCGTGTGGACAAGCGCGTGGACATTATGCTGGAGCAGGGGCTTGTGGACGAGGTACGTGCGCTTGTGGAGTCGGGACGCCTGCCGAGGGACTCCACGGCGGCACAGGCCATCGGCTACAAGGAGATCTTATTGTATCTTGACGGCGAGTGCTCGCTTGAATCGGCGGTCGAGACACTGAAAATGGCGACAAGACGCTATGCTAAGCGGCAGATCACCTGGTTTGGAGGCAAGGATTACGTGACCCCCGTGGAGGTCACGGGTGCGCTCTCGGACGAGCATCTTGAAAAAATTATAAAAAATGTAAAAAAAGCATTTCAATTTTCTTGATTTTATGATATAATAGAAAAAAGGTATTTATTTTTGAAGGAAGCGAAGACAATGGCGGCAGATTTTTCGTATCTTGACAGAAACGTCGGGGAAATACGGGCGCGTATGGACGCCGCGCGGGCACGCGCCGGGCGCACGG
>JAGAUC010000125.1 GCA_017621015.1 Clostridia bacterium
AGTTGGTGTCCTGATACTCGTCCACGCATACATAGCGGAATTTTCGCTGGTAATATTTTCTTATGTCCTCGTTGCTCTGCAAAAGCTCGACGGTCTTCATAATGATGTCGTCAAAATCCATCGCTGAGGAGCGGCCCAGCTCCTCCTGGTATGCCCGATAGATGGCGGCGATCTTGCGGATACGGAAATCCGACGTATCGCTGTCCTCCAGCATATCGGGTGTCATCAACTTGTCCTTGGCAGCGCTGATCGTGTGCATCACGCTCTTGATGGGAAACGCCTTTTCGTCCACGTTTACCGCCTTCATCGCGGCGGCGATCGCCTTTTTGGAATCCTCGGCATCGTAGATCGAAAAGCCGGGCGGAAAGCCGATCTTGTCGGCGTTCACGCGGAGAATGCGCATACAGATCGAGTGGAAGGTGCCTGCCCATACCTCCTTGGCGATTTCTTCGTCACCAAGCTCGGCGGTCAGACGGCTTTTGATCTCGCCCGCCGCCTTATTGGTAAAGGTGATGGCCAGCATACGCCACGGCTCGCAAGCATTCACGGCGAAGTCCGAAAGCAGGGGCAAAAACTCCTCCTTCGGCAGATCCCGTGCCGTTTCCATGCGAAGGACCTCCTCCTCGGAAATGTCAAAGGGCACGTCCTCACAATGATAGGCATTGCCGTATTTCAAAATAAAGCCAATGCGCTTGACAAGAACCGTGGTCTTGCCGCTTCCCGCCCCGGCCAGCACCAAAAGCGGCGCGTTGACCGCAAATACGGCCTCCCGCTGCTTGTCATTCAGAGACGCGTACGCCTTGTCAAAGAGAGCGCGCTTGGCGTTGATATATCGTTGTTCCAGTGTCATAAAAACCTCTATTCTATGATGCCGCCGCCAAGCACACGGTCGCCCTCGTAAAGAACGACCGACTGCCCACGCGAGACAGCGCGCTGCGGCTCCTCAAAGTCTACGCGAAAACGCGTGCCATCAAGCCGTGTGACCGTGGCCGGCGTTTGCTTTTGTGTGTTTCGCACCTTGGCGCACACGCGCCGAGGCTGATGCTCCGTTATTTCCGAAAGAAAGCAAGCGTCCCACGCCGTGAGCGTGGAGCAAAAAAGGTCCTCGTTGCTTCCCAGCGTGACGGTGTTCTCTTGCATATTTTTCTCCAAAACAAAGGCGTGCCTGCCTAAGGCAATGCCAAGCCCCTTGCGCTGACCGACCGTATAGCGGATGGCGCCCTTGTGCTTGCCAAGCACCCTACCCTCGGGGTCAATATACTCGCCCTCGGGAAAAACCTTTCCCGTATATGCCTCGATAAAGGAGGCATAGTCGCCGTCCCTCACAAAGCAGATATCCTGACTGTCGCGCTTGCGCGCGTTGACAAATCCGTTTTGCTCGGCCATTTCACGCACCTCGGCCTTGGTGTAATCACCAAGAGGAAACAGAATGCGCGAAAGCTGTGCCTGCGAGAGCGTGTAAAGGAAATAAGACTGATCCTTTCCCTCATCAACTGCCTTTCTGAGGCAATACTCGCCGTTCTCGGCTCTCTCCACTCTCGCGTAATGCCCGGTCGCCACGTATTTAGCCCCCAGCGAATCGGCAAGCTCCAGCATCTTGGAGAACTTGATGTAGCGGTTGCAGGTCACGCAGGGGTTGGGCGTCTCGCCGCGCTCGTAGGCGTCGATAAACCGCCCGATCACCTCGCGGTGAAAGCAGGTCTCAAGATCGCAGACCGTGTGCGGGATCCCCAGGCGCTCGCAGATGCTTGCGGCATCGCGGATACCCTCACCGTCAAACAGGCGAAAGGTGACACCGATGACCTCATAGCCCGCGCGCTTCAACAGGAGCGCCGCCGCCGCGCTGTCCACGCCGCCGCTCATACCGACCAAAACCCTCTCGCTCATATCTCCGTATCCTCCCAACGGCAGGTCGTCAGCTCCCCATCCTCGCGCAGACCCGAAAAGTCACGCTGGCGGAAGACCTCATAGACCGCAATGGCCACCGAGTTGGACAGATTGAGGCTGCGAAGCCCGTCGCGCATGGGAATGCGAACACATCGCTCCCGGTTGGCGGCAAGTAAATCCTCGGGAAGCCCCTTGGATTCTTTTCCGAACATAAGGTAGACCTCGTCCTCATAGGCCGCCTCGGTATAGGCGCGCGGAGCCTTGGTCGAAAAATAATATACATTTACACCCGGATGCTTATCGAAAAAGTCATCAAGGCTGTCGTAGTAGGTAATATCCAGCTGATGCCAGTAATCCAGACCCGCGCGCTTGAGCTTTCGGTCATCGATCGCAAAGCCCAGCGGGCGGATCAGATGCAAGGAGGCACCCGTTGCCGCGCAGGTGCGCGCAATGTTGCCCGTGTTCTGCGGGATCTCCGGCTGGTGGAGAACAATGTTAATCTTTGCCATATTTTTTCCTTTTCGGTTGATTTCCCCTTCATTATACTGTTTTTTTGCCCTTCTTGCAAGGGAATTTAAAAGAATTTTCTCAAAAATCAATAAAATTTACAAATAGGTATTTTTTATTTCTTCAAAATGTAGTATAATGATTTTGTATATTCTAAATTACCGTTTGGAGGACGATATGGGACTTGCAGCAAAGCTTTTCGGAACGTATAGCGAAAGACAGCTGAAAAAGATAAAGGGCTTGGTTGATGCGGTCGAGGCATTGGCGGACAAGTACGCCGCCATGACCAACACCGAGCTTAAAAATTGCACCGCCGTTTTCAAGGAGCGCCTATCGGCCGGCGAGACGCTTGACGATATCCTGCCCGATGCCTTTGCCGCCATAAGGGAGGCCGATGACCGTATTCTCGGCAAGCGCCCCTTCCGCGTGCAGATCATGGGCGGTATCATTCTGCATCAAGGCAGCATTGCCGAAATGAAGACCGGTGAGGGTAAAACGCTGGTCGCCACCATGCCCGCCTACCTCAACG
>JAGAUC010000126.1 GCA_017621015.1 Clostridia bacterium
GCAGACCCATTCTGCAAAAGTTTGGTCCACCTTTTTAAAGGTGGCGGGGTTTGGGGCAGAGCCCCACGTTCCCCTTAGACAACCTTCAATTTTACAGAAAGGAAAGAGAATGAAGCGGCAATACAAGAGAATGACGCGGCCGATCGAGAGTGGGTACGCGTACATACGCGCGCATTTTCGGGAGGACGTCTCGATCGCGGCGCTGGCGGCGCGCGCGGGCTACAGCACCGCGCAGTTCATTGCGCTGTTTCACCGCGCGTACGGGCTGACGCCCAAAAAATACATCACGCTTTTGCGGCTGAACCGCGCCCGGCTGCTTCTTTCGGTCAGCGACCTTTCGGCGTGTGACATTGCCGCGCACTGCGGCTACGAGGACACCTATCATTTTTACAAGCTGTTCCGCCGCCGCTTCGGGGAGACGCCGAGCGCCTATCGGCAGCGGATCGGACAAGGAGGCAAGTGATATGTTTGAAAAGACCCTTTGGCAGATGCTGACTATGTTTGCCTTTATTCTGGTGGGTTATGCGCTTCGGAGAACAAAAATTCTGCCCGAGCAGTCGGGTGTGACCATGGCGCGACTTGAGACCTACTTTTTTGTTCCGGCGCTCTCGCTATCCAATATGATGGCTTACTGCACGGTAGAGCGCTTCCGTGAAAACTGGACACTCATTCTTTACGGCGCGGTCCTTGTTATCGTCTTTATACTGGTTGCGATCCCTCTCTCGCATCTGTTTGTGCCCGGCGCGAAAACCTCTGCCGAGGAATATCAACGGAGCATCTACCGCTACGGAATGTCCTTTGCCAACTACGGCTTTATGGGCGATTTTATCATTCTCGAGGTGTTCGGGAATTTGTTTTTCTTTAAATATAAGATGTTTTGCCTGGTGGTAGGCATTTTCTGCTCAAGCTACGGCCTGTACCTACTGATCCCCAAGGATAAGGGGGCGGGGCTGTGGCACAATGTGAAAAAGGGTCTGCTTGCGCCGCCCATGCTTGCGCTGTTTGCCGGTATCGCGGTCGGACTTTTGAATCTGGGCCAATATTTGCCGCCCTTTTTGACCTCAATGCTTGAAAAGGCAGGCGCCTGCCAGGGGCCTGTGGCTATGGTGCTGGCCGGCTTTGTGATCGCGGGCTTCCCGCTTCGGGAGATCCTGGTCAACAAAAAGGTGTACGTGGCAACCTTTGTGCGTATGGTGGCCATCCCTGCCGTGATCGTGCTGGCGCTGCACCTGTTGAAGGCGCCGACCGACGTGCGCATTCTGGCGCTCATCTGCTTCGGTACGCCGCTGGGGCTCAATTCCATCGTCTATCCGCAAACCTACGGCGGCGACGTCAAGACCGGCGCGGCCATGGCGTCCATCTCGCATACGCTCTCGGTGGTCATCATTCCGCTTATGTACCTGCTTTTGATCGAGCTTCTCGCTTGACAAAGCGCGCGCGGCGTGCTATAATAAGGCGTAACCTTGCCGGGCGGTTGCGCGGTATGGTGCCGAAAGGTATTACCGTGAGGAAAGTCCGAGCTTCACAGGGCAGGATAGCTGATAACGTCAGCCACAGGCGACTGTCGGGAAAGTGCAACAGAAATA
>JAGAUC010000127.1 GCA_017621015.1 Clostridia bacterium
AGGTGCAGGACTTCTACCCCACCCCGGGAACGGCCTCCACGGTCATGTACTACACGGGTCTCAACCCTCTCAATATGAAGCCCGTTCACGTCACCACCGACTATCACGAAAAGCAGCTTCAGCGCGCGCTTTTACAGTATAACCGTCCGCAGAACGCCTCCCTCGTCCGTGAGGCGCTGACCAAGGCGGGACGCACCGATCTGATCGGTACCTTGCCCGACTGCCTAGTGCCCCCCGAGCACCGTACTCCCACTATGCCCCGGAAGAGGACAAGCACCAAGAAAGCCCTGCCCAAAGGGCGTGTGGAAGCCGCTAAATCGGGCAAAAATACAAAGCGTACCCCTAAAAATCCCCCCAAGAGAAAGGACCGCAAACGATGAAATCCACCGAACTCATAAACAAACTGAAGGACGGCGCCGCCGATGCCCTGCTCACCGAGCTTTACGGCGCAGAAAATCTGGAAAAGCAAAAAGCGCGTTATCTGGCCACCATCCAAAGCTTCACCGAGCTTTACGGCGACCGTGACGGCGTGGGCATCTACTCGGTTTCGGGTCGAAGCGAGCTTTCGGGCAATCACACCGACCACAACCGCGGCTGTGTCATCGCCGCCTCGATCGACCTTGACATCATCGCCGTGGCCGCCGCGACCGACGATGGCATCATTCGCCTTCGCAGTGAGGGCTTTGGTGAGGATACCGTCGATTTTGCGGCATATTCCGAGCCCGACGTGGCCAAATTCGGCACGTCCGCCTCGCTGATCGCGGGAATGTGCCGCGGCTTTGCCGATAAGGGCTACGCCATCGGCGGCTTTTGCGCCTACACCACCTCAAGCGTGCTTAAGGGCTCGGGCCTTTCCTCGTCCGCCGCGTTTGAGGATATGATCGGCAACATTCTGAACCATCTTTACAACGGCGGCCGCGTGCCGAACGTCGAGATCGCCAAGCTGGCGCAGTACGCCGAGAACGTCTTTTTCGGCAAGCCCTGCGGTCTCATGGACCAGGTGGCCTGCGCCGCAGGTGGCATCGTGGCCATTGATTTTGCCGATGAGAGCGCGCCCGTCATTGATGTCATTCACCCCGACATGAAGGATTACAAGCTTTGCATCGTCAATACCGGCGGCAACCACGCCGACCTCACCGACGATTATGCCTCGGTGCCTGCCGAGATGAAGGCGGTGGCGGGGCACTTCGGCAAGCGCGTGCTCCGCGAGGTGAAGGAAAGCGAGCTTCTGGCCGCCATCCCCGCGCTTCGTGACAAGTGTGGCGACAGAGCCATTCTCCGCGCGCTCCACTTCCTTTCGGAAAATCGCCGCGTGCTCGCGCAAAAGAAGGCGCTTTTGGCGGGCGATCTTGACGGCTTTTTGGAGGGCGTCATCGCCTCGGGGCGCTCCTCGTTCTGCTACCTGCAAAACGTCTATACCACTAAAAACGTAAACGAGCAGGGCCTTTCGCTTGCGCTCTGCCTCGCTGAGGGCTTTCTTAAGGATAAAAAGGGCGCTTGGCGCGTACACGGCGGCGGCTTTGCCGGCACCGTTCAAAGCTTTGTGCGCGAGGCAGACGTTGACACCTACCGCACGCTGATGGACTCGGTATTCGGCGAGGGCGCGTGCATCGTGCTCCGCATTCGTCCGCACGGCGCGCTCCGTGTTCTTTGATGAGATATGAAAATAAGTAAAAAAGAACTGCAGGCCAGACTCTCACGCTTCAATTTTCGGCTGGTGATCGCGCTTGCAGTCAGCACCATCCTGTTTCTCGGCACATTTTTGGTTGTCTGGGAACTGGGGCACGAGATACTCATCAGCGGCATTTACGGCGGCATCGCTCTTGTTGCCGCGCTGGCTTATACCCTCATAAATAAAGGATTTTTGGGTCGGCTTCCCACCGCTGAGGAGCTACCGACAACATGGGACAAGAAAAAACGCGAGGACTTTCTTGGCGACCTTTTAGCAAGGCGCCAAAAAAGCAAAAAGCTTCTTTTGATCCTTCTTCCAATGCTCGTCACCTTCGCGTATAAGCTCCTTGAGCTCTACTTCTTCCCCCTCCTCACCGCCTTTTTTTCTTAAGAAAATTGAAGTTTATCGGTCTGTTTTGTTTACAAGGGGAACGTGCCTCCGGCGGGGCGCTTTTGAAAAAGCGCCGCAAAACTTTTTGCAGAATGGGTCTGC
>JAGAUC010000128.1 GCA_017621015.1 Clostridia bacterium
GTAAAAGTTTCGGTCAAGCCTTTTCAAAGGCTTGTGGGGTGTGGGGCAACGCCCCACATAAAACCGACCGATAAACTTCAATTTTAATTATTCAAACCTGAATTTTCCAAGGCGTGTGTCCGCGATATAGGGCTCCTTGAGCTCGCGAAGGCGTGCCATATGCGGCTGTGCCACATGGATCTGCTGCTTTTGCTCGCTCTCCCACTCCTCAACCAGAAGAATGTCATTCTTCGAGTCCAACGGCAAAAAATAATCGTAACGGATACAGCCGTCCTCGGCGCGCACCTTGGCGGGGATATCCTCCTTATGAATGGCCTCCAAAAACGCCTCGCGACAGCCGTCCTTGGCCGTGTAAACCACATAGATCGAAAAGGTATTCATCGCTTGATCCTCCTTTATTTCTTTTGTTCATTATAACACGAAAAAGGCGTTTGTCAATGCGTTTTGCCAAAAAATCCAAAACAACTTTTCGCTCTCTTGACAAACGGGCGGCGGCGTGATAAAATAAGATATCACTTGGAATAAAACCGACGGATTTCCGTCGCAAATATAAGGAGATACTTATGGAAAACAACAAGCGCGGCATTGCCATTGCCGGCAACATCATCGTTGACATTCTCAACAACATCAGCGAATATCCCAAGCCCTCGATGCTGGCCACCATCCATTCCTCGGAGAAGGCCGTCGGCGGCTGTGTGCCCAACACCATCATTGACATTGCCAAGATCGACACCTCGCTCAAGCTGGACGCGTACGGTATGATCGGTGACGACGAAAACGGTCAGCTTGCCCTCTCATATATGAAGGATGCGGGCATCAACACCGACCACGTGACCGCCGCCAAGGGCATGGGCACAGGCACCACCTATGTAATGTTCGATATGAGCACCAAGGAGCGCACCTTCTTCTGCTCGCTGGGAGCCAACGCCGTATACGACGTGGATGACGTCGATATCGACTCCTTGGATTGCGAGATCTTCCACGCGGGCTATGCCTTCCTTATGGATAAGCTTGACTCGGAGGACCCCGAGTACGGCACGCGCTTTGCGCGCCTTTTGCACGACGTAAGCGAGCGCGGGATCAAGACCTCGCTGGATGCGGTCAGCGCCGACCGCCCCGACTACGCGGAAAAGCTCATTCCCGCGCTGAAATACTGCAACTACACCATTATGAACGAAAGCGAATGCTGTGCGGTCTCGGGTCTTGCGCCCTACCGCGAGGACGGCTCGCTCAACATTGACAACATCAAAAAGACGCTGGCGCTCTTTATGGAGTACGGCGTTAAGGAAAAGGCCATCATCCATTGCCGTGACGCCGGCTTTATGATGACGGCGGAAGGCGAGTTTATTATGGTTCCCTCGCTGGAGATCCCCAAAAGCTACATCAAGGGCAGCGTGGGCGCAGGCGACGCCTTTGCCGCAGGCTGTCTGTACGGCATCTACAAGGGCATGGACAACCAGAGAATTCTGGAGTTTGCCTCGGCCTGCTCGGCGGCCAACCTCTCCCAGCCCGACGCGGTCAGCGGCCTTCGCTCCGCCAAGGAGATCGAGGAGCTGGAAAGATCCTTCGAGCGCAAGGTCCTTCTTTGAATCAAATAATAACGGCGGTTGCCTCTGGCAACCGCCGTTTTGTTACGGAGCTACGTAATCAATGTGATAGTCGACCTCGACCTCCCAAAGCTCACCCTTTCTCGGATACGCGCCGTTCTTTGCCGACGCAAAGGACACGTAAAGCTTGTTGTCCGACACGCGCTCCATAATGTAGAGCCGATTGCATACGACCGAGCCGTTCAGGATGCGATAACCGGTCGTGGCGCTCACGCCGCTGGTGGCACTGCTGTAGTGCACACGCGTCGCGCGCGGATTGCTCAGCGAGGTGCGACTGGGGTCGTCCGAAATGAGGGGAACGACACGCCGACCAAGCGAATTGCCTCTGTCGTCAAAGGTCTCCACGATCTCGCAGATCGCCTTGCCGCCGCTCTGGCGATACATCGTCAGCATATGGAAGAACATCGAGCCGGTCTCGTAGCCGTCGTCCAGCCACTGAAGGCTCTTGCGGTTGCGAACACCGTCCTTGTCAAACGTAAAGCTCTGCGAATGCCGAAGGATCGGCCACCCATAGGAGTCGGCGGTGCTGGTTCCCCAGGCGTAGATGGTGCTGATCTGGTCAAAGCCGGCCGAGGTGCACGGAAGCACCGCTCCCTCGCTTTGCCCAAAGAGCTCCAGCTCCTCACCGTCTACAAGAAGCACCGCACGTTCCATGCGCTCGTCGCCGTGATAGCCGCCCACCTGATCGGGCGCACTCGTGCGGTTGCCCAGCACGCTCCTCGCCCCGTCGGTCAGCTTGGACCAAACGGGATTTAACTGATTGGCGGCCAGCGAGATCTCGCCGCTTCCCAGAACGTCAAACAGCTTGTTATATTCGACCGCCTCTTCATCAAAGCCGATGACCTCGACCAGCTGTGCGGTCTTGATACGGTAGCTTGCGCGGTTGGTGCAGCTGTTGGTCGTGTAATCGTTTCTTACATCGCTGTACTCATATTGCAGGCAGTAGCGGACATAGTAATCCCCCGAGGGGTCGGAGGTCTGAACGTAGAGGTTGACCGAGCTGTAGGTCTGTCCTGCCGCAGGCAAGCGCTCAACAATAACAGCACAAAGACGACCGACAAGCTGCGAGGCGTCGATCAGCACGTCGTTGTCACCCACATTGTTAAAGCAAAAGACATGCGCCGCCTCCGAAAGCCCCTCGGCCTCAAGCAAAGCGGGCTCATCCCAGGCCGTCACGGTATCGCACAGCTCGTCATCCACCCAAAAATCGACCTCGCCCTCGCCAAATGCCGCCTGCACCGCAAAGCGCAGGCTTCCGCCAAGGTTAGCCGAAAGCGTAAGGCGATCGCCCGCCTCCACCAGATACCCGCGAATGCCGCAAAATACGCACTCGCTGAGCGTCTGCTCGGTCAGTCTCTCATAGGTCTCCTCCCAGAAATGACGGACGGGGATCTCCTTTTCCTCCTGTGCGCCGCAGGCCTCGCAAACGTAAAGCTCAAGCCCCTCCGTGCTACAGGTTGCCGCCCTCACGAGCGTCCGTGTCTGCTCGGTGTGCGGACACGGCGGCTCGGTGGTCTCGGGAGCCGTCGTTTCAAAAGGTGTGCTCTCCACAGCCGCCCCATCGCACGAAACGAGGAGGCAGGCCGCAAGAAGCACAAGAATAAAGATAAGAATTCCTTTTTTCATCGATTTACGGAGCCACATAGTCGATCATATAGTGGGTATCCACGTCCCAAAGCTCGCCCTCAAGCGGCACGCCGTAGTTGGACGAGGTGATGGGCACATACAGCTTGTTGTCGGGATTGGAGCCCACACGAAGTGCAACATACGTATTGCCAAATTTTGCCTGATCGTTCAAGAGACGGAAGTCCACGCGTGCGCTCACACCGGCGTCACCCGAATACTCGACCGCCGCGGCACTGGCGTTGCCCAGAACGCCGGTCTGCTTTTCGATCTTGATCTCGGGATCCATCTTGTGTTCACCAAGCAGATATCCGTTGACATCATACATCCGCATCGTATCGATATAGCGGTTACCGAATCCGCCGCGCATCATGGTAAACATGGGCATATAGCCGCTCTTGACACGGAAATCGCTGCGGAGCCACTCCACCGTCTGCTTGTGTGCCACGCCGGTGGAATCCAGAACGATGTTCTGGAAATGCTTGGCCACGGGGAGGCCGTGATCGGTCGCCGAGGTTGCCGTTGCCCACGCGTACATGGTGGTCAGCTGTTCAAAGGTCACGGTGCTGCAGGGATAGACCGTCTTTTCGTTGCTCTTGAGATTTACCTCTACGCCGTCCACCAAAAGCTTTACGGTCTCGATCCACTCGTCGCCGTGGAAGCCACCGATAAAGTCCTGTGCACCGCCGTCCGTTGCCACGTACTCCTTGGCCGCCTCAACGATGTGATTGGTGTGCGCGTAGCCCATAATGGCAAACGAGACCTCGCCGCCGCCAAGCACGGGGAGAATGTCGGTGCGCTTCATCTCGTCAAAATCCATCTCCACACGGCAAAGCGTAGCCGTGTCAATACGGTAGTTGCTGGTATTGGTGCAGGAATTGCCCTTGAAATTGGATACGTCGGTGCTGTACTTGTGATTGAAGTTATAGCAAACGTAGTACTCCTCGGAGGGATCGGAGGTCTGCACATATACGCGGAAGGAGCTGTAGGGCTGTCCGCCCTTGGGGAGCACCTCGATAAACAGAGCGCCCGGGCGGCTGTAGTAGCCGTCCACCTCGCCGACCTTGGCGCGAATATCGTACGCACCGCTGTTTACGATCTCAATGGCGTGTCCGCCGCGTGCGATATCGGTCGCGGTCAGCGTGGCCTCGCCGTTCTCGTCAAACGTAGCCTCACCTACCGTCTTGCCGTCGATCACAAGCGCGCATTTTTCATCGGCGGCCACCGCCTTCAGCGAAACGGTAAATTCGCCGCCAAAGAAGGCCGAAAGAGCCAGCGTTCTGCCGCTCTCCACAAGAAGGCTCTTGTCGCCGCAGTCGGCGCAGGTTGCCTCGGTCGCACCCATGTCCTTCAAAAAGACCTCGGTGTCGTTGTGCTTCGGTGCCAGATCCGTATGTTCCATAAATCCACAATCCTCACATATCTTTTCGATTTTTCCCCACGCGTCACAGGTGGGAACCGAGTTGTTTACAACCAGATTCGGGTGCTCACACACAAACTCGGTGGTGGTCTCCTCGGGGGTTGTCTCCGGGAGTGTGGTTTCCTCGGGCGTTGTCTCCGCAATGTCTGGTGTCTCCTCACCGCTCTCCACCGGCTCACCGCAGGCAAAAAGGCAGGTGCAAAGCAGACAAAGCGAAAGCGCCAGCACAAACAGTTTCCAAAGCTTCATGGTTCTTCTCCTTTATTTAATTATTTTTTCAAATTTTGATTTATCGGTGTGTTTATGTGGGGCGTTGCCCCACACCCCACAAGTTTTTGAAAAAACTTGACTAAAACTTTTCCTGCATGGGTCTGCTTAAAC
>JAGAUC010000129.1 GCA_017621015.1 Clostridia bacterium
CCGTGATCTCAACGCCCGTGGACTCGCCAAGACGTTTGATGTACTCGGTGATACCCTTGCGCTCGATGTTGATACCCTTGTCGGGACGGAAGGCGGGAAGCACCTGCGTGCCAAAGCCGTTTTCCGCAAGCTGCTTGTGATATTCCAGAGAATCGGCAGGGTCGTCGGTCGTGCAAACCAAAGCAACGCCCGAATTGCGGATGAGCTTCTGTGCGCTCATATCCGGCTCGGCGAGCTTGGCCGAGGTGATCGCCCAGATCTCGTCGCAGTTTGCCTCGCAGATCTCAAGGTCGCAATCAAAATATCTCTGAAGCTCCAGATGGCTCCAATGGTACATCGGGTTGCCGATCAGCTTGGGCATGACCGAGCAGAACGCCTTGAAGCGATCGTAGTCCGAAGCGTCACCTGTGATGTACTTTTCGTCTACGCCGCAAGCACGCATGGTTCTCCACTTATAGTGGTCACCGTAGAGCCAAACCTCGGTGATGTTGGTGTAGCGCTTGTCCTCAGCGATCTCCTTGGGAGAAAGGTGGCAATGATAGTCAATGATCGGAAGCTTTGCCGCATAATTGTGGTAAAGCACCTTTGCCGTTTCTGTGGAAAGAAGAAAATCTGCATCCATAAACTTTTTCATAGTAATTCTCCTTAGCGGTAATCTTAATTGGTTTCAGTATACCACAAATTTCCTCCCTTTGCAACCGTTATCCTAAAAAAAATGCTTTACAAAGTTTAAAAAATGTGGTAAAATATCAAAGTACAGTATAATGGTAAATTGTATCTTTCAAATAAGGATGGGCAATTATGGATTTCAATGATTTTTCTCTGCTGTATCCGAATGTAGAAGCCAAGCAGGCGCATTATCGCGGCGAAGACCGTCCGCACATCGACGCCTTGGTTCTGGACGAGCTGGGAATGACCGATATGCTTCCGCTGAGAAACAGCGAGCTTTCCGAATATTTCACCACAGATCCCGACGTCATCGGCTACCGTCTGGAGGTCTTTGCAGATATGCTGGCCAACCCTTCGATCGCCGCAACGCTTCAGGCGCTCATCCCGATCCTTGGTGACATTCTGGAGCTTAGGCGCCTTGAGGCCGACAGCGGTGACGTGGACTCCTACCTCTCCAGCATGACCGAGATCGAGCTGTATATCTCCTGCATTGATCTTCTGGCAAATGGCTTCTCTGCCCTTAAGGGCAAACTGACCAGCCGCGCGTATCGCGCCTTTGCCGAACGCATTGAGGAGCTTGCCGAAAGCGAATATTATAAGGAGCTCAACCAAAAGCTCTCGGAGCTGACCGAGCGTGTGCGCGAGATCCGCAGCGTGACCATCGGTGTCAACCTCGACGCGCAGCTTCGCCCCACCGAGGCCGGTGTGCTCTCCATCAATCCCGAGCCCTTTCGCTCGGGTGACGTGATCGAAAAGATCCTTCGTCTGAATTTCAAGGACGATGCCTACACCTGCATCGCCAGTCTGGTTCCTTTTGGGAAAAAGCACAACGAAAACCAAAAGACCGCGCTTTCACTCGCCTTCAATTCCGCCATCGGAGAGGTCTACAAGTCCTCGCTTCATTCCTGGAAGAAGATCGTGCGAAGCTACGTGCTGGACAACACCGACTTTTTGCTGAATCTTCTGGGCGAGATCGAATTTGCGGTCAAGGCCACGGCGGTGCTAGAAAGCCTTCGCGAAAAGGGCTGTCCGCTTTGCCGTCCCGACATCCGTCCGATGGATGAATGTGCGTTTGACGCCAAGGCTCTTTACAATCCGAGCGTGGCGCTCAAGATCGAGGAGGCGGTCGTGGAAAATGACCTTGCCTTTGATGAAAAGGCACGTATTTACGTGCTGACCGGCCCCAATCACGGCGGAAAATCGGTCATCACCTGCGCGCTGGGTTTGAGCCAGGCCATGCTCCAGCTGGGAATGTTTCTTCCTGCCGAGTCCGTCTCGATCAGCCCTGTGGACGCGATCTGTACCCACTTCCCGACCGGTGCCGAGGATACCATCGACAAGGGACGTCTTGGTGAGGAATGTGCGCGACTTGACGAGATCCTTCGTCTCATCTCCGGACACAGCCTTGTGCTTTTGGACGAATCGCTTTCCTCGACCGGATCCTTTGAAGCCTCGTATATTGCCGCCGAGGTTTTGGGCGGCCTTAGCGTGATCGGCTGCCGCACCTTTTTCTCCACGCACCTGCACGAGCTTGCTGCCGAGATCGATGGGATCAATCGCCGCGCCGCGGCAGACGGCGGAAAGCCGATCGATACGCTGGTGGCAGGTATGGAGGAGGGTAAGCGCTCCTTCAAGATCCTGCGCCAGAAGCCGGACGGAAAGAGCTATGCGCGTGACATTGCCAACCGTTACGGACTCTCCTACGAAACCATTTTGAACAATCACACAAACTTGTGAGAAAGGAATTATTTTATTATGGATCAGATTTTAAAGCTTCTTGAAGACGATGCCACACTTACCGCCGAGCAGCTTGCCGTTATGCTGGACAAGGAAGTGGGCGATATCAAAAAGACGA
>JAGAUC010000130.1 GCA_017621015.1 Clostridia bacterium
CCCCGCGTCTCCCCCCCCGACAAACTTCAATTTATCGCGTATACTGCAAGCGTTTGAGGTTGGTTTTGAGGGAAAAGAGCTCGTACATACAGTGCTCGAGCACCACGCCGTCGCGGACGGGAGAATCGGTAGCGAGAGTCTTTTCGATGGCGATGGTGGTCAGCTCAGCGGCGCCGATGACGGCGTTTTCAAAGCCGTTACCGTCAAGCAAAAGGCCCAGCAGGACCGAGGCGAACAGGTCGCCCGTGCCGGGGTAGCCGATGTGAAGCAGCGGCTCGCGGTGGCAGAAGCCGCCCTCTTTGGAGCTGCCGAAAATAAACAGCTCCTCGCCGCACGGCAGACCGGTGATGACCACCTGCTCGGCGCCATAAACCGCCAGCGCCTCCAAAAGGCGCTTGCCAAGCGCCACGACCTCATCCACAGACATATTCGCGGTGCTTTCATAGGGAATGCCGGTCAAAAGGCAGGCCTCGGTGTGGTTGGGCGTGAGGATGGTCGCCTTGTGGCAAAGACGCTTCATGCCCTCGGCAAGCTCGGGGGTGTAGGTCGAATACAGCTCGCCGTCGTCCCCCATCACGGGGTCGACCAGCACCGGCCGCCCCTCGCCGCCAAAGCGGTCGATAAAGCGCTCCACCTTTTCGATCTGCGCCTCGCTGCCGAGAAAGCCGCTGTAGATGGCGCCAAAATCCAAGGACAGGCGGTCAAAATGCGCCGCGATCTCGTCCATATCGCCCGAAAGATCGCGAAAATACAGGTCGGTAAAGCCACCGGTGTGGCTGGAAAGAAGTGCGGTGGGCATGGGTACCACCTGCGCGCCCAGCGCCGAAAGCGTGGGCATGATCACGGTCAGCGCACACCGACCAAAGCAGGAAAGGTCGTGAATGGCCGCCACTCTCGTGGGAATCGGTCTCTTGTCGCTCATATCTCGCCCTCCCCCGCACAGCTGCGGCAAAGGCCGTAAAGCACCGAGCCCTTGCTGTCAATGCGGAAGCCGTGCTCCGCCGAAATGTGCGAGACCAGCTCGCCCGCAAGGTCGCAATGCAAATGGATCAGGCGTCCGCACACCTTGCACTTGAGGTGCAAATGCCGCGCGCATTCCGCGTCGTCTCCGACGTACTGGAAAACCGCAAGATCGGTCTCGGCGTCGCGGAATTTGCGCACCGCCCCCGACTCGCAAAGCTTCTCCAGAAGCCGATACAGCGAGCTTTTCGGGGTCTTAAGCCCCTCGGCCAAAAGCGCCTCGTAAAGCGACTGCACGCTGAACTCTTTATGCTCGTTTTTGGCAAGAAACGCGATCAGCCGCCTCTTGCCGCTTGTGTTGTAGCCTGAATTTCTCATAGCCTGTCCACTCCTGTTGGTTGTATTATACTCGTTCCGCAAAAAAATGTCCATGTCTTTTTGAATTGATTTATGTGTTTTTGTAACTTTCAAATTTTGATTTGTCGGTGGGTTTGAATGGCTATGCCTGCACGAACGTCATCGGATGAAAGGCTCCCTCCGGGAGGGA